>PFDH01000045.1:0-8007 GCA_002772705.1 Candidatus Pacebacteria bacterium CG10_big_fil_rev_8_21_14_0_10_44_11
GAGAATAAAACTCGGCGATAGCCTGCTCAACTTCTGAAGGCATGGCGTAGTGAGCCAGAATTCGCAGACCAGTTTTTTGTTGAGCAAAATCAATCGCCGAAAGATCTAATGGATCTTTCATCGCCACCGACAGGGTGCCTTGTTCTTTATCATAGGCAAACGGCACCATTTGATAGTGGCGGGCAGAACCCTCAGGTAGTTGGTTGATCGCCTCCGGATAGGTGCCAACTTCGGTCATTTTGACAAAAGGAACATCGTGAAAAATTGCCTTGGCTTTGGTCAGCGCTTCTTCAGAAACCAGCGCGCTTTCTTCTAAAATTGTCTCAAGTTTCTTGCCGGTGCTGATGTTTTCAACTTTGAGTTCGTTGGCTTGCTCTTGAGTCAGCGACTGGTTGGCCACCAAGACCTCTAGAACTGAATTATACGCTTGTTTTTGACCAGTATTATTGGCGTCGGGACTGGAGCCAACGGGACTGGAACCTAAAAGCGGGGTAGCGGCTGGGAGTTGAGTCATAGTTGGGGCTAAGGGAGAGGTTGGTGTTGGCGCCTGGATCGGTTCAGAGGCCAAAGTTGGCGTTGGTGCCGGTGCTAAAACTAGAGCCGGCGCTGCGGTCAAAACCGGTGACAAGATCACTCCGCTTTCAGTTATTTGCAGCGGCGCGTTTTGGCTGGCGGCAACTAGATCGGCAGTTTGACCAAGCAATCCGGTGCTTGCCACCGAGGCTGGGGCGGACAGTACCGGCGCCTGTTCTTGAGGAACAGCAGTCATATTGACGGGCAAATTAGTAGGTACTTGCATATTTGGCGGCAACGCCACCGGTTCAGAAGCACCACCAGACCTTGACCTGGCTGGAGTTGGCGTCGTTAAGGCAGCTGATAGGGCAGGATCGGTATTCATCAATTTAATCGCCACAAGAATGAGTTCTTAGAACCTGTCTGACATGTCGCTTTCACAGCAAAAAACAGACTCTTAACCCACTGCATTTACTATAAATGATAAGATACGCCTTACGCAATGACTGAAGCCAAGACCAGCTACCTCACCCCTCAAATTGTGATCTGTTCGCCAGGACAAGATCAACAAACTGAAATTGAACAGCTGATTTTTCAAACTGATCCAGCCACTCAACCTCTACAGTTAAACACCATCAACCCTGAACTAAAAAATCTTAGTATTGAACAAGTCAGAGAGCTCTCCCAAGATCTGAGTTATGCCAGCTACGGTGGAAAACTTCGTCAGGTGCTAATTTTAGCTGCCGATACTGCCGGTCATGAAGCTCAAAATGCGCTGCTCAAACTGTTAGAAGAGCCGCCAGCCAAGACTCAGATTTGGCTTGGTGTTTCGCAAGTTAATAAGCTGTTACCAACCGTGCGTTCCCGTTGTTTGGAGAAAAAAGCCAAACTCAGTCAATCAGGAACTCAAATTGGCAACGAAGCAGTCAATTTGGCTAGCCAATTACCATTTCTTTCGCACCGGGCATTGGTTGATGCAGCCGAAAAACACAAAGACCGACAAGCAGCCAAGGAGCTGATTAACCAGCTGATTTTGTATTTTCACGCCCAGCTAGAAAACAATCCTTCAGCCGCTCTTGCGCAATCAATTAATCAGCTGCTGCAAACCCAGATGTACCTCGAGGCCAATGTTAATGTCAGACTAGCTTTAGAGGACTGTTTTTTTGGGCTTAAAGCCCAACTTTCCTCGAGTAATATCCACTAGCACTTACCGCTGGAGTATGATATAAAAGTGAGTTCTTGAGCGATTATTTTAAGAGACTGCCCAACAGATTCTTGGTTATAATAGTTGTCTCAGTTGATTGCGTGAAATATGCCAAAATCGAGTGCTAACAGCTATCAAGCCTCTGAAATAAAAATTTTGGAGGGTCTGGAACCAGTCCGCAAGCGGCCTGGTATGTACATTGGCTCTACCGATCAACGTGGTCTTCATCATTTGGCTAAAGAAATTTTGGACAACGCCGTGGATGAAGCGATTGCTGGTTTTGGCCAGTCAATTAAACTGTTCTACAGCCCAATTACCGAACACGATAAATCTTTGGTTGGCGTTAAACCGATTGGTGACGAAGCAATTACGGTGGTAGACAACGGTCGGGGTATTCCGGTTGATATGCACTCCTCCGGTGTTTCCGCCCTAGAAGTCGTGCTGACCAAACTCCACGCTGGTGGCAAGTTTGAAGAAACTGCCTACCAAGCTTCGGGTGGCTTGCACGGAGTCGGTTCTTCTGCCGTGAACGCTTTGTCAAGTTTGCTCCAGGTTGTGGTTAAACGGAACAAAAAGTACTATTACCAGTCGTATTGCCAAGGCGATCCTCAAAAAAAAGTGACGGTGATTCCTGAAACCCAAGTCCTTGAGTTGTTCCCAACCCAGGCAGTCGAGTTTATTAAGCAAGAGACCGGCACCATTCTTAAGTTTGTGCCAGACCCAACAATTTTTTCGATTACTACCTTCTCAAAAAAAGTGCTGAAAGAGGTCATTAAAGACCGGGCTTACCTGATGGCTGGTATCTATTTTCAATTCTATGACGAATTTGATGGCGTAGAAGAGCACTTCTATTTTGAAGGTGGCGTTAAATCACTGGTTGAACATTTAAACATGGATAAGAAATCTTTACATGAGGTAGCCTACGTCAGCAACATCTGGACAGATGAAAATACTGGCAAAAAAATTGGCGTTGAGGTTTCGATGCAGTACAACGACTCATATGCCGAGCGGCTAGAGTCATATGTCAATGTCATTCGCACCCCAGACGGAGGGGCGCACGTTAACGGTTTCCGGATGGCGCTAGGCAAGGTCTTGCGTGACTACGCCGAAAAGACTGGTTTGATCAAGGAAAAAGAGTCATTCACCGCTGAAGATATTCGTGAGGGCTTAGCCGCTGTAGTCTTTGTCAAGATGCCGTCCAACGATTTGCAGTTCGAGTCTCAAACCAAAACGAAGCTGAATAATAGTGAGGCACAATCGGCCGTTTACCAAATTTTCAAAGATTATTTAGACGGCTTCTTGGAAGAGCACCCTAAGGCCGGCAAAACCATTATTGAAAAAGTGATGTTGTCTGCCCGAGCGCGGCTGGCGGCGCGGGCAGCCAAAGAAGCCGTGATCAGGAAAGGCGTCTTTGAAGGCAGCTCGTTACCAGGCAAGTTGGCTGACTGTCAAAGCCGAATCGCCGCTGAGTCAGAGATTTATATTGTGGAAGGCGACAGCGCCGGAGGCTGTTTTTCTGGTGACACAAAAATTGCATTGGCAGATGGCAGAAATATTAGTTTTAAGCAGCTGGTTAAAGAACAAGCAAAAGCTAAGCAAAACTTTTGTTACACCATTAGAAAAAATGGTAAAATTGGTATCGAGGAAATAAAAAACGCCAGAATTACTAAAAAGAATACTACGGTTGTCAAAGTCACTTTAGATAATCAGCAAGAAATTGTTTGTACCCCAGATCACCAGTTTATGCTGCGAGATGGCTCATATAAAGAGGCCAGTCAACTCAAACCTACTGATTCTTTAATGCCCCTTTACAAAAAACTTTCAGACAAAACCCAAACGGGGATTACAATCGATGGCTATGAAATGGTTTGGGATCCAAAATCAGACTATTGGCTTTTTACCCACATGTTGGCTGATCGGTATAACCTGCACCATTGCATCTATACAAAAATTGATGGTCAGAACTGTCATCATCAAGATTTCAATAAATTGAATAATAATCCAACAAATATTCTTCGTTTGACCCACGAAGAGCATTTTCAATTGCATAGAAGTCTGCTCTCAAAAACACTTCATACACCAGAAACCAAAGAAAAATGTCGAAAACTCAGAAAAACTGCTGCTTTCAGAAAAATGATGAGCGAGCGAATGCGACAACCAAAAACCGCAGCAATTTTATCCTCACATGCCAAGTTACAATGGGCCAACCCTGAATACAAAGATTTCATGCTCAAAGCGTGGAAAGCTTTTTATTTTTCCAATCAGGAGTATCAAAAACAAAATGCCAAAAACCTTGTCGAAGCACAAAAGAAGTATTGGAGCAAACCAGAAAACCGAGTAAAACAATCAGAAAACGTTAAGAACTTCTTCGTCAAAAATCCACAAGCAAAAAAACTGCTCTCCTACATGTCATCTGCCCAATGGAAAAATAATGATTTGCTTGAGTGGAGGAGAGAGCAAACGCAAAAGCAGTGGACTTCAGGCTTTAGAAAACAGCGATTGTTGACATTAAATAAAACATATTACAAAAAAACTCTCAGTACTCTTAAGAAATTTGAGAAAAATGGATCACTAGACGTTTCGCGGTTTAATGACTACAGAAAAGAGAAAAATGATAAATCAATTTTAAAGTTTAATACATTTTTAGATAGATACTTTGCTGGAGACAATGTTTTAGCTCTTGAGGTAGTGTCACATTATAATCACAAAATTCTTAAAGTTGAAAAATGTGCAGAGCGCATAGATGTCTACGATATCGAAGTCCCAAACTCCCACAATTTTGCCCTGGCCAGTGGTGTTTTTGTTCACAATAGTGCCAAACAAGGCCGTGACCGCAAGTTCCAGGCTATTTTTCCGCTCCGTGGCAAGATCCTCAACACCGAGCGCGCCCGCCTAGACAAGATTGTTGACTTCGAAGAACTGAAAAACCTAGTGGTAGCTCTGGGCGCTGGCATTGGTGAAACCTTTAATCCAGAAAAATTGCGCTATCATCGAATTATTTTAATGAACGATGCTGACGTTGACGGCGAACACATTACCACCTTGGGTTTGACCTTTTTCTTCCGCCACTTACCAGAAGTGGTCAAGCAAGGCTATCTCTATATTGCCATGCCGCCATTGTTTAAAATCGCTACCGGCTCAGGCAAGTCTGGCACTGAAAAATACGCCTACTCTGACGAAGAGCGGGACAAAATGACCGATGAGATCAAAGCCACCAACCCCAAAGCGACCATTGGCATTCAACGCTACAAAGGTTTGGGAGAAATGAACCCAGAGCAACTTTGGGAAACCACCATGAATCCCAAGACCAGAATCTTAAAACGGGTGACCATTGCTGAAGCTGACGTCGCCGATAAAACCTTTAGTATGTTAATGGGGGACGAAGTGGCTCCACGTAAAAAGTTTATCCAAACTCACGCCAAGTTGGCCGAGTTGGACGTATAGTCTGCCTAGAAAGAAGTAGTATGAGTAATCCAGAAAGAGCGCCTCGCGTGACTCCACCAGAAGCATTCAAGGATACCAGTCTTGAAAAATTATCAGAGGCGGAACTGGGGAAAATGGTTGGACAGCTGAAATTTTGGTTACAAGTTAAATCTAGGCGCTATTTTGCAGATGGTAATTGGCATTTTGGTGACGTGCTTAACGTCGCCTATAGAGAATTAACTGAGCTGTCAATTGACCATAGAGAAGAGATAATTATCGCTTTGCACAGAGCTTGTGAACGAATTCGAAGCATCTCAGATGGTTTTTTAGATCAGTCACTTGACGTAAATGTATTACGCATAGCGCTAGGGCAGTTGCCGGGAGATCCCGAGTCAACTGAAGCAGAAGGAGAATAATGTCAGATTGTGTCAAAGTCATAATCGAAATCCCAGAGGGTTCGTCCGTCAAATACGAACTGGACGAAGAAACCGGCGAAATGATGGTTGATCGACTGATGCCCACTGCCATGAGCTATCCCATCAACTACGGCCTGATCGAAGGTACCGCCGGCGAAGACGGTGACGCTCTCGATGCCTTGGTGTTCATCTCCCAACCCATCGTGCCAGGCGTAGTGATTAAATGCAAAATCATTGGTCTCCTGGAAATGGAAGACGAAGAAGGCATCGATCACAAACTTGTCTGCGTCCCAGAAAAAGTCAAAATTGACCCAATCTGCGGCGAGTGGGAAAGTCTTTCAGACGTGCCGGAAGCCCGCAAGCGCCAAATCAAACACTTCTTCGAACACTACAAAGACCTTGAAGAAGGCAAGTGGGTGAAATTGAAAGATTGGAAAGACGCCGTTGCGGCAATGACAGTACTAAAAAATGGGATTGACCGCTTCGAAACAGAAGAAAAAGAAGCAGAGTAGAATTAGGATTTCATGGCAGACCAAGACGAGCAACAACCAACAACCGAAGAAACGGCTGAGATAACTCCAGGCGAAATCTCGGAGGAAGTCAGCAAAATCGGTACTATCGAAGAGAGCAAGTACGGCAAACTCAAGTACATCTCGATTAGTGACGAGATGCGCAAAAGCTACCTGGACTATGCGATGAGTGTGATTGTGGCCCGGGCGCTGCCAGATGTTCGCGACGGCTTGAAGCCAGTCCATCGCCGCATCTTGTACTCAATGTACAAAAGTGGCATTCACCATACCAGCGGTTACAAAAAATCCGCCAGAATTGTTGGAGACGTGCTGGGCAAGTACCATCCTCATGGCGACGCGCCAGTGTATATGGCTCTCGTCCGGTTGGCTCAAGACTTTAGCATGCGCTATCAGTTGATTGACGGCCAAGGCAACTTTGGCTCGGTTGATGGGGACAGCCCCGCTGCGATGCGGTACACCGAAGCCCGATTAGCCAAGATCAGCTCAGAGCTGCTGGCAGATCTGGACAAAGACACTATTCCCTTTATCGATAACTTTGATGGCTCACTTAAAGAACCAACTGTTTTGCCAGGCAAGTTGCCCAACCTGTTACTGATGGGTTCCGAGGGCATCGCCGTGGGTATGGCCACCAAAATTCCACCGCACAATTTAAAAGAAGTCTGTTCAGCGATTATTGGTGTCATCGACGCCGGCAGCGCTGAACCGAACCCGGATCTCAAGCTAGACCAAACCAAGGCCGCTTCAGAAAAAGAAGAGATCACCCTTCAAAATAAATTGATTGATCAGCTGCTTGCCACTGAAGCCAAAATGTTGGCCGGCACCTTCCAAACTGACAGCACCATCGACGACATCATGACTATCATTCAGGGTCCGGATTTTCCAACCGGCGGCATTATGTATGACTTTCCCCAAATCAAAGAGGCCTATCGCACCGGCAAGGGCAGAGTAGTGATTCGCGCCAAGGCCTCGATTGAAGAATCCAAAAAAGGTGGTTTCCAGATTATCGTCACCGAGTTGCCGTACCAGGTCAACAAGGCCCGGCTGCTGATGAAAATTGCCGACCTAGTTCGCGACAAAAAAGTTGAAGGCATCAGAGATTTGAATGACGACTCTGACCGCACCGGCATGCAGATCACCATTGATCTGAAGCGCGACGCTCGGCCGAAAGTCGTTTTAAACAAACTCTTCAAGTATTCAGAGCTGCAGACCACCTTTCCAATTAACACCGTGGCCCTCACCAGCGAGGGTACGCCTCAGCTGCTCAACATTCGACAAATTTTGATGGAGTTTATTGCCCATCGCCAAATTATTGTCATCAAGCGTTCTCAATATGAACTAGTCGAAGCCCGCAACCGCGCCCATATTTTGGAAGGTTTGCTCATTGCTTTGCGCAACTTAGATGAAGTAATTGCCACTATCCGTGGCTCAGCCGACTCTGACAGTGCCCGCGCTAGCTTAATGGAAAAGTTTGGCCTCTCAGAAATCCAGGCCACCGCTATCTTAGAAATGCAGCTAAAACGGCTGGCCGCTCTGGAACGACAAAAAATTGAAGATGAATACAAAGAACTTCAAGAAAAAATCAAAGGTTACATCAAGTTGCTGCTTGATCCCAAAGCCGTCTTGGGCGTGATCAAAGCCGAGACTGAAGAACTAATTTCACTCTACGGTGATGAACGCAAAACCAAACTGATCAAGGGCAAAATTGGTGAGTTCTCTGAAGAAGACTTAGTGCCTAATGAGCCAACCGTGATTACGCTGACTGCCACTGGCTACGTCAAGCGGCTTAATCCGTCGTCATTTAGGGCGCAAACTAGGGGTGGAGTAGGAACCATTGGCCTAAAAATGAAAACTGAAGATATGGTGCAGACGCTCTTGAGCGCCAACTCGCACGATACTTTGTTGCTATTCACCAATCAAGGCC
>PFDH01000045.1:8048-8138 GCA_002772705.1 Candidatus Pacebacteria bacterium CG10_big_fil_rev_8_21_14_0_10_44_11
CGCCAAGCCAAAGGCACCGCCATTGTCAACTTGGTCAATTTAAAACCTGACGAGACCATTCAATCCATCCTGGCTGTGGACGAAGAAGCC
>PFDH01000023.1:0-566 GCA_002772705.1 Candidatus Pacebacteria bacterium CG10_big_fil_rev_8_21_14_0_10_44_11
GCCAGTTTGGTTTGAGATAAATCGTCGAGTAGCTTTTGACGGTATAAGTGGTGATGTGAAACCATTTCTTCAATCGCATCTACTAGCTTTTCTGGTCCAAGTAAGCGTTGCTCAAGTACTAAGCAACCACCATTTTTTGCCAAGTTTTTAGCGTTTTTGAGTTGCTCATTACCAAAGGCAAAAGGTAGTGGAATTAAGATGCAGGGGGTAGCAGTTTGTTTAAGTTCTAGGATAGTGTTGGCTCCAGCTCTGGTTACAACACACTTGGCATGGCGATAGATCCATGCTAGATCTGCCACCTCAATCCAGTCTCGAACGTAGTAGTTTTGCATCTGTGACTTGGGAAGTTGGCTTACAAGTCGACTTAGTTCTTTGGTGTAGTTTCTTTTTTTAGTTGATGGTCCGCATTGATGAATGATCTGATATTTTTTGAGAAGCTGAGGCAAAACTTGAGCCAAAGTCGAGTTAATAATCTCCGATCCAAGTCGTCCTCCAGTAATATATATCAAAGGTTTAGAGCTAGCTTTGAGAAAACTAGGTCGCGGTTGATCCAGTAGAATCTCTGA
>PFDH01000023.1:613-7710 GCA_002772705.1 Candidatus Pacebacteria bacterium CG10_big_fil_rev_8_21_14_0_10_44_11
AGAGTGTTACCAGATCAAACCGGTCAAAAAATAGTTGCTGCAACAACTTGGTTGGCCGATCTAGAAACGTTGGTGACTTTCCTATCAGAAGACAAACAAACCTGGGTGGTGTTACTCCAAAATAATGATGAACTGCGGGCAGCCGGCGGTTTTCCCGGTTCGTATGTTCTGCTTAACGTTGACCAAGGCAGGTTGGCTGAAATAGTGGTAGAAGATATTTATGACGCCGACGGCCAGTTTAACGGCTATGTCAGTCCTCCGGCTGGGATTAAGGAGTACACCAGTGCTAATCGCGGGTTGCGGTTGCCAGACGCCAACTGGTGGCCGGACTTTCCCAAGAGTGCTGAAACAATTTTGCGTTTTTTTGCTCTCGGCAATAAACCTCACGTCACCGGTTTAATAGCGGTTAATCTTTCAACTGCTCAAAAAATCCTGTCAGTCACCGGCCCAATCTGGCTGCCAGATTATCAAGTCACTGTCACTGATCAAAACATTGGCGAAGTCTTGCGAGCCGAACGATCTGAGTTCTTTCCAGGCAGTAGCCAAAAAAAACATCTGCTTAGTCAAACTTTAACTCAACTCAAACAAAAGCTGACCGCGCTCAATCCCGATCAACAGCGCCAATTACTTGCTTTTTTGTTAAGCGAGGTAGCAGAAAAAAACATTCAAGTCTACAGTTTGCAGCCAACCCTCCAAGCAATTATTAGTCGCTATCGGCTTGCGGGAACTTTGGGCAATACTGCAGATTGGCAAGCCGAGCTGACTCAATGCCAATGTCAACCCGTTTGGGTGGGTCTGGTTGAATCAAATGTTGGGATCAATAAAGTCAATAAGTTTGTGACTCGCTCAACCAAAATACATTTTGACCAGGATTCCACCCAAGTCACTACCACCTTTAACAACCTGGCGACACCACCGACAGAAACCGAGTTATCGGCTTTCTTAGCTAAGCCTGCGTTACAGCGACCTAGAAACGGCAACGGTTACCTCAACTACTATCGATTGCTCATTTCTCCTCAATATGAACTCAAAACAATTACCGTTGGCCAAACCAACATTACCAACTGGGACGATCAACTGCTCACCACTAGCCTTGGTCTTGAACTGCGGCAAATTGGAGTGTTGGTGGCAGTGCCAGAACAGCAATCTAGTACTGTCAGTTTTGAGCTGACCAACCAGACAGAGCTGCCTGCAGCTGTAGCAATCTACAAGCAATCTGGGTTGCCGCCAACTAAATACACGCTCAGCACGCCAAATTTTTCTCAAGAGTTTGAGCTTCGTACAGACAGCTTGATTAGTTTATAACCGATTGCCTCAGCCCGATAAAACCTCTAGACGTGATACAATTTCAAGCATGGATCAGACTCTCATTGACCGCGCCACTGAAATTGTCGCCACTGGCTACCAACTCAGTCAGCAACTTGATTTGCCCACCCTTCAAGCAGCGCATCAGAGTTTAGAAAAAGAAACTTTTGTGGTTGATTTCTGGCAGCGATCAGACGCGCAAGCAGTGATGCAACATATTGCTTTATTTCAAGAAAAGATCGACGGGGTTTCAAAGCTGAACCGGCTGTTGGCTGACGCCACCGCTTCTCAGGAGTTACAAGTAGTGGCTGACCAGGAAGAAAATGAACAATTACTGATGGATTTTGAATCGACTTTACGAAAGTTGGTTAGTTTAACTAAAAAGTTACAACTTGAAGAATTTTTATCCGGTCCCTACGACAAGAATGGGGCGCTCTTTTCAGTTCACTCCGGTCAGGGCGGCACTGAAGCGATGGACTGGTCTGAGATGGTCAGACGAATGTACTTGCGTTTTTTTGATCAAAAAGGTTGGCAGTACACCCTGATTGCTGAGTCACGCGGCGAGGAGGCCGGCATCAAAGCCGCCGAGTACGAGGTGAACGCGCCGTATGCGTATGGGTACTTAAAACGGGAGCGTGGCACCCATCGCTTAGTCAGACAAAGTCCGTTTAACGCTGACAACTTGCGGCAAACCTCATTTGCGCTGGTCGGAGTGCTACCACTGATCGCTGTCACCGACACCGAGATTAAACTAAATGAGGCAGACCTAAGCTGGAACTTTTCTCGAGCCGGAGGCGCCGGCGGTCAAAATGTTAACAAAGTCAACACTGCGGTTGAGCTGACCTATTTACCAACCGGGCTGGTAGTAAAATGTCGTGAAGAACGCTCGCAAACCCAGAACAAAGAGCGGGCGTTGCAAAAATTAAAAGCGATGCTGGCTCAAGAAGCCGAAGAAAAACGAGAAACGGCACTCTCAACCGAAAAAGGCGTCCACAAAAACGCCAGTTGGGGCAATCAGATTCGTAACTACGTGCTGCACCCATATCACTTGGTCAAGGACACTAGAACTGAGGTAGAAACCGCCGATACCGAGGGCGTCTTAAATGGCAATCTGGACGAATTTATTCAAGCCGAAATTCAACAGCTGTAGCCGTTAAATTTTTTTGCTATACTGGTTGCATTAGTTAGCTTTGCGGCAATTTTTATGCACAAGATCAATCTCACCTCACCAACCACTCCAACTTTAGCCATTCCCGATGAAGCCGATCTCCAACCAAACGTAGTCACTACCCCAGATCAAGCACCCTCCCCTGAGGCTCAACCAACGATGGAGACGGCAGTTGACCAAACGAGCAGTTTGGATAATAATCAGGCTTCTGAAGCGGTGGTACCAGCTGCGAAATTGGTAACCAAAAAAACAGAAAAAACTATGGCAAAATCATCTCATACAATTGGTCTTATTATTGCTGCCTTGATTGCTATCGTCGCGGGAGTTGGTACCGGTTACGGCAGTTCCAAGCTTTACGCCAAGAATCAAGGACTACCCACTGGAGAAATTCAGACGGTGGCAACAACGGGTTCAATCAACGCTGGTGACGTTTTTGGCAGTTCAGACACGAGTAACTTTAAAGATTCAGCTAAAGGTTATCTTGAAGCCGGCGGCTTGGACAACGAAGGCACTCATCATTTATTGAGAGAAGGCGGTCCCTCACAAACTGTCTATTTGACTTCATCAGTGACTGATTTAAGTAAACTTGAAGGCATGGAAGTTGAAATTTGGGGCGAAACGTTTAAAGGTCAGACAGCTGGCTGGCTGATGGATGTTGGCCGGATTCAAGTTAACGCCGTTGAGGGCGTGAAACCGGCGGAAGAGTAGTTTTTTTCGTTTTTTCCTCTGACAAAACCTCAGAAGGTTTAGGCTTCGTTTCAAGATTTCCTTTCATCTTGTCAAACTCTTGCGCGTAGATTAAACTGAGTAGTGACAATTGCCTGGCGTATAAAGAGGTAGTGTCATGGATGTGTGCCCATAATCAAATTTGATACCGTTAGCAAAGAATTCAGCCCCGAGTCGTTTGGCGTCAGAGAGGTTAGTTTTGAAGTTGAGCCAGGCGAGCTATTGTTTATCACCGGCCGGTCTGGCAGTGGCAAAACTACCTTGATGCGCCTGCTCACCAAAGAGTACACCCCAACCAGTGGTGATATTTTTTTTCATGACGAAGCATTAAGCGATATCCCTCCGAACATAATTCACAATCACCGCCGAAAAATTGGCGTTGTTTTTCAGGATTATCGACTTATTCCGGACATGAATGTTTGGGAAAATGTTGCTTTGCCGCTCTATGTAATTGGCAAGAGAGAGGCAGAAGTTGAACTGAGGGTGACCGATCTACTCAACCTAATTAAATTACCGGACAAAGCCGATCAGTTTCCCAGCCAACTTTCTGGTGGTGAAGCTCAGCGAGTCAGTATTGCCCGCTCACTAGCCATGGGCCCAGAGGTGATTTTTGCCGATGAGCCCACCGGCAATCTGGATCCGGAAACCTCAAAAGCCATCTCTCACCTGCTGCGCAAAATCAATGAGCTTGGCACAACGGTCTTGATTGCCACTCATGATCAAGATGTGATGAGCGAACACAAAGATCTGCGGCAAATTATTTTAGAAAATGGCAGACTCATTAAAGATACAGGAAAAAGAAAAATCAGCGGTTCTCAAAAGAGTCAGCCACCAAGTGAGAATCAATCAGATAAAGCCGAAAAAAAGCCAAAAGTGACTGAAAATCAGACAGTGAGTGATTCGCTTAGTAAAGAGACACATCCCAACATCGTTGAGCCAGATATCCAAGAAACGCCAACAGAAATCTCAACCGAACAGCCTTCTATTTGGAGCAAGTGGTTTGGCAACCAGAAAAAGGAGGCCGCTGAGGTAGGCAAACCAACTGAAACAAGCAGTCAAATCAAACCTATTCCGGCCAAAGCCAGAGCTAAATCAAAGCAAGAGAGAGCCGCTTTATGAACTCGCTTAACTCTGCCCTTTCTAGTATTCGCCGTTCGCCCTATCAGGCTTTGGCGGCGGTGATGATTTCGACTGTCACTTTTGCCGTTATTTTTGGCTTGAGCTACTTTTTGAGCGGTTCTCAAGCCGTGTTGCGTTACTACGAAACCAGACCGCAAATTATCGCCTTTTTTGAAATAGAGGCCAATAATGAGGACATTCAAAAAACCAAGACCTTGATGGAGGCCAAGCCCTACGTGACCGAGGTCAAACTCACCAGTAAAGAAGACGCCCTTAAACTTTACAGCCAAGAATACCAAGATTCGCCAATGCTACTTGAGCTTGTGACGGCTGACATTCTGCCCGCCAGCATTGAAGTTTCAGCCAATGATATTAATTCACTCGCCCAAATCAAAACTGACCTAGAACAAGCCCCCGGTATTGAGGACGTCCAGTTTCAGGAGCGGGTGGTTGAAACCTTGCGATCTTGGACCAACACCGCCCGGATAATTGGTTTTGCCTCGGCCGGTATTCTGGCGCTGCTTTCATTTTTAATTATTACGGTCATTGTGGGTCTGCGCGTCAGTGCTCAAAAACGCAAAATTTCTGTGCTCAGATTGATTGGCGCCACTAAGTGGTACATCAAGCGGCCGTTTATGGCTGAAGGCCTAGTGTACGGTTTGACTGGGTCATTGCTGGGTTGGGGCATTGCCACCGCTGCCGTTTTTTGGCTCTCACCAGATATTAAATCATTTGTGAATGATATTGCCCTCTTTCCAATTCCCTGGCAGTTCATGGCGATTCAATTTTTGAGTGGAGTTGGGGGTGGCGCTCTGCTGGGATTGTTTGCCGGCCTGTTTGCTGGTCAGCGGTTGATTCGACTGTAACCTTTTGTTCCCAGTTTAGATTTTGCCAAGTTTTAATAGACTTTTCCTCTTGAATTTGTTAAAGTGAGGACGTTACGGATTCTATGTTCAAACGCTCACCCAGCCGATTGTTAGTTGTGTCAAAACTAATGGTAATCAGTATTTTTGTGCTGCTGTTGTTTGGCGCCCAGACCAAGTTTGTTGAGGCGGAGAACTGTGATGACATTGTCTGCAACGCTAACGACGCCGACTACGTCTCGTGTTTAGGGAAAAAAAAGTCGTGTCTTGAGGGCAAACTGTCTGAAACTCAAGCCCAGAAATCTTCCCTCAGCAACGCCATTGCCATTATTTCTGGCAGGATTAACCTACAACAACTCAAGATTTATCAGACCCAAGCCGAGATCGTCAAACTTGAAAAAGAGCTGGAACAGTTGAGTGAGCGAATCAATGGTTTGGATCTGTCGCTTGATCGGCTGACGGGGATGCTAGTCGAACGAATTAGGGCTCAGTATAAAGAAAGTCGGGTTTCTCCTTTTACCGCTTTGGCCTCTGCCGGTTCATTTTCTGAAATGTTTGCCCGCGAGCAGTACGTCAACCTGGCCAGCCAGCAAACCGCCACCGCCATGCAACGGGCAGAGATGCAAAAGATGATCTACGACCAAGAAAAAGCGTTAAAAGAAAAGAAGCAAGCGGAGATTGAGGCTAAGCGTCTGCAACTACAGACAGAGCAAAATACCTTGAGTCAAGAACGGGCGCAGCAGCAGCAGTTGCTAGCGGTGACCAAAAATGACGAAACAAAGTATCAGCAGTTGCTCAAAGAGGCGCAGGCTCAGATTGATTCGTTCAAAAAATTTGTCCAGTTTGCCGGCGACGGTGGCACGATTGCCGCCGATAGTTTGGGTAAAGGTTATGATGGCAGCTATTTTTCTCAGCGGGACGAGCGTTGGGCGGGTAACCGGATTGGCAACTCCTCAGAAAGCGTCTATGAAGTTGGCTGTCTAGTGACCTCAGTGGCGATGGGCGTCAAAGCTAAGGGAGTGGACACCACCCCGGCTGAGATAGCAGGGAACACTTCATATTTTTGGCTCAATACGGCCTACATGTTGAGCCGATCAACGCTCAGCTTGCCTGGTGGCAAACGCGGCTACAATATTTCTCCCTATAGCACCAATATTTCGGCTGAGTTAGAAAAAGGCAATGCGGTGGTTACTGGCCTGAAGGCTGGACCCTATGGCACTCACTTTATTGTGTTGAAGAAGACTGATGGTAACAACTGGATTATGTATGACCCCTGGTACGGCCCAGACATTAAGATGATCGATCATTACTCCATCTCCCAGATCTATTCAGCAGAGATTATTTTGTAGTTCATTTTTTTATTTTGAGTAGCACTGGCACAAAAAATCCCACCTCTGCCCAGGGGTGGGATTTCTCAACTGGCCTACTAGAATATCCGGGACAGGCACTCAGCGCAGTTTGCATTACATCCGCTTGTTTGGTTTTTAGACCAGGGCGGTTAACACACAGTCTGCAAACTCAGAACGTCTTGGAGATGAGATGGGGTTGCTCTCTTAATGAGTGCTGCCTCATCTAACCAGGTTTAACTGAGTGCCGTGCTATTCAAGCTACCTCCATTAGTTAAAGAGTATACGAAGAAACCTTGCAAGAAGTGTAGGAAGGTGGGGGAACTGCTCTGTTTTGTGGTAGTTTTTGGCAATTTCGGTAGAATTTTCTATTTTTGAGTAGCAAAACAACCTATAACTGTTGACAAAGAGATCTTGATGACTTATCATACAGGCTAGTACTATAAATAAAGTACTGCCTAGTATGTAACTTAGGCGCTGTCTCAGCACAAAACCTAAGAGGATATCAATGAAAAAATTAGTAATCGCATCACTGTTTGTTATTGGCTCTGTTGCGCTGGCCGCTTCGAG
>PFDH01000023.1:7723-8105 GCA_002772705.1 Candidatus Pacebacteria bacterium CG10_big_fil_rev_8_21_14_0_10_44_11
AGCGTAAAAGCTACTGAGGTATTGGGTGAGCAGGAACAAGAACAAGACGTGACTCAAGAGTCAGAAACTACTTGTACCACGTCTTACGGCCAAGACACCAGTTGTACAACTAAAACAAATCAAAATGTTTCTCAAGAACAACGTCAGCGAATCTTGGCTGAGAGTACAGTTGCTCGAAATGGTCAGAAAGTTCATATTCCAGTTGATACAGCAATGGATACTAAGAGTGCTGCCACAGCTATGGGTGTCACTTTAGTTGGAGCCTTAGCTTTCATCACTAAGCGATCGATCGTTTAATTTCAATTATTTTTACTAAAATAAGGTCCCGTTTCGGCGGGACTTTTTGTTTTTAGGACACTAGGTTCTAAATCGAAACTTTAAT
>PFDH01000062.1:0-175 GCA_002772705.1 Candidatus Pacebacteria bacterium CG10_big_fil_rev_8_21_14_0_10_44_11
TGAAAGCGTATCTGTCATGCGCCGAGCATTATACAAGACTAACGAGCTCGCTGAAGTGAGAAACCATGCATGAGCTGAGCTCTGACGTCTTCGTGGAGATCGAACGATTCGAGCTCTTTTTCGGTAAACCAGCAAATATCAAGTGATTCGCGCTTATTTATTGTTGGAGTTGTAT
>PFDH01000062.1:194-6881 GCA_002772705.1 Candidatus Pacebacteria bacterium CG10_big_fil_rev_8_21_14_0_10_44_11
TAGATAAACTAGTCCTAGGTGCTTTTCACAGCCCTTCGGCCATATTTTATCTGGAGTATATGAATCTGGGTTTTCCGTGCGGTTCTTATAATTTTCCTCACAAACCCAGTGCAAGTTCGACTCAACGGGACTGGGTAGATACTCGCTCCACTCTGATTCGTGTGTGTAGTGGGGATCTACAGCTCGAACTTTAAGACCAGTCTCCTCAAAAAATTCGCGCTCCGCAGCTTTATGTGGCAGTTCATTTTCATCAATATGTCCTCCCGGACAAAACCACATGTTAAGTTTTCTGTGATGAATAAGAAGAGTTTTACCTTCATGGATGAGCATGCCTGCGGCGGTATAGCAGATTTTGGCGGGGATGTTTTGGAGATGTGACATGAAGGCATTGTATAGGATAAGATGACTACATGAATGAAATAGCGACTAGGAAACAAGAAACAGGCAACTCCCCATCAAGAGAAAAGAAAACTTATTTGAACAGAAGATCATTTCTCCGATTAATGCTTGGGTGTGGAGGGGCAGCGGCGGCCGTAGTCGCTGAAAATAAACTTGGTGTTCTATCAAGAGTATTTAATTTCTTTGCAGGTCGAGCTGGTGCCAGAGAGCTAAAGGTCTTAAGAGGAAAAAACATAATTTCAAGAGAGGCCTCAGACGCTATTTTCCGGTCTCTACTAAGCGGAGAATTTGATAAAGAAGTCTTAAATGAACAAACATTTTTTGAAATGTGTAGCCGAATATCTGGCTTAGTAAGCATTTATTATCCTGGAATTGGCTCTTTTGAGAAGTATTTTACTAATTTCATTTCAGAGATGATCGCAACGGCAAGAGAACTTGAAATAGGGCTTCCGCAGGTCTTAATCAGCTTTATTACAAGCGCAAGAAATATTGGCAATGAGGGCTATAACAGTGATGTAGCAGTCGAAATAATGATTAAACAGGTTCAACAGCAAATCGAAGGTCTTCCCGCTGAAAAAAGAGATGCTGAGTTGATAAATCTTTGGAATATGGGATCCCCATTAGTAAACTCTGCAAAAGATGGAGAAATGAAGGTGCTTGATATTCCACGCGTAATGGGCCCACGTACTTTTGGCATTCACGACATGGAATCCCTGATGATCGCACGCTCTCTGCTTAATAACAGCGAAAGCGACATGGTTCGTAGAGTTTTACAAGAACATAACCTTCTTGAAACCTCACAGATGGTGGATGCAGCTTACGAAGGACTTGAAAGCATTAGGAGCAGAACCAGGCAAGTAATTGATGAAATATTTGAACCTGCAAGAAGTTCTTCAAACGAGATAAAACAATTACTTGGCATAATTTCAGATCCAGCATTTATTCGAGAAATTCTTTCAGATAAATCAAATGCCAACCATCTTGATGCTTGGCAACTAACACACACTACCCAAGCTTGGTATCTACTTGTAGATTCTGGTGCCGTTGAACTAGCCGATGTTACTGAGGAACAACAAAATGATATCATTTCCCAAATTACCGAGACCGCTACATTATCTGCCGATGGCCATCAACAATTTTTGTCTTCCCAAATCTCAAATCCAAAACTAAATAACGCGTTGCTAAATAGAATTGACGAAGCGAGTGGTAAAGTAGCTGAACTTCTCTCCTTAGCTTCTAAGCTTAATGAGCATTCCGAAATATACCTGAGTCTATCCCAACAATTAGATCGAAAGTTAATCCCCCTAGAACGAGATCCTCATTTTCAACTTATAGCTGGAGTCTCGTACATTTCTTACTTACATAAACTCAGTGGTGAACACTCACAAATATCATTGACAGATGATTCGGTGTCCCTTGGGACAATGGTGTATTCACAGCTATTGTTCGGAGGACAAAGAGAAATTGGACCTCTGCTTGTGCTAACCGAGAGACTCTGTCCATGCTGGGCCGACTTGCCTTATATAACAGCGATGGAAATCTCTGAATTTATTGACACCTTGGGCATAGATGATTCACTAAGTTTCAAATCAACGATGCTTGATGACCCTGCTAAGGCACTACAAATTCTTAGAAATTTAGCAGGTTCATCTAAAGTTAGGACGGAATCAAAAGGAAAGATTTCAATTACAGACCCTCATATGTTCGAAAAAGCCTGGATAGATTCTCCTGGATTAAGAACCACTATTGAGAATCTTGAAGCAATATATCCTGCATTGCGGAGGAGTGTGCCAGACTGATTTATCTTACAACAAACTCATCTGCACCCCAGAGTTCTGCCGCGGGGTAAAGTCTGAAATTGAGTGCCAAACTAATCTAGAGTCGTGAGATCATTTAGAAACTGATCTAGCAAATCCAGCGAGGGAGCCCTGCTCAAATCCAGTGTTCTCGCAAGTGTTCTTCCTAACATAGAAAGATGATTGTTTAACTGACGATTTTGGCGGGCGAGTGTTTCAACGGGTATTGGTCGTCCAATGGTCAGGTCCTCAGTCCCAATGTATGGGGGTACAAATTCCTGTTTTCCTTTCCATTCTTTGCAACTTAATCCTTCGGGCGCATACAGAAAACTCATTCCTGTAACTTTATTTTTAACCTGAGAGTCAAAAGTTGTCTCATCTCTAACACCTGACCTCCTTGCCTTCCATCCACCTTTAACACCACATCCAAGTTGTTTGTGAGCCAACTCTATATCAGCCAATTCTCTTTTTGGGTAAACCGGCGCATTCGATTCAAAACCAAATGTAGAATGTCCGGTCGCTATAGCAACTTCGAATTGATCATTGCTCAACCCCAGCTGTTTCAAGACCGTAGACGCCCAAAATACAACATCCGCGGCGATATCTGGTAGCTTCGCCTTATCTTCCGGATCATTCAGGACAGACAAGGAATGAATATCCGCAACTAAAACATGCGCGAAACCACCCAACTGCCTTCTGCTCTGAGCTAAAAGACAAAGCATTGCCAAAGACGAAACTCCCAGGCCATCAGACAGCCTTCCTTTGCTTGCCATTCCCAATCCCATGAAAATATTTCTGCCGCTGGATGACTTGGCAATATCAGCAGTCGCTACTCCTTCGTTCTTCCTCACAATTTCGTTAAGAACTTCTGGCACAGTTCGTTCATTGTTTTCACTCATATTTTCTTTCTTTAGACTTTTTATCTAGATATTTTTAACTCTCTTACCTTTTTCAGTAGTTTCTTTGCATGACTGTCTGTTCGAAAATGTTCTCTCACTGGCTCTAATAATTCATTGAGCTCTCGTGCCACCGCCACCTTTAGATCAGCTGGGTGAAGTTTTGACGAACCAAATGATGTCTGCAAATCTTCAAAGGATGAAAACTTCAGTGTTCCACCAAACTCTTTTTTTCGTTTAACTATCAGCTCTGACTTTTTCTCAAACAAAATATGCTTGCAGTAATCCAAAATTGGATTTTCTTCAACAACTCCAGCCGGACACCAAGCGTCTAATATCTTTTTTTCCACATCTTCTTTACTATCCGTCATGAAAATTGCTGTGTTAGGTTTCGACTTCGACATTTTCCTCTCAATAGATTTTTCAGCTGGTGATTTCGAGCTGGAGATCGGATTCTGCAATCCCATTAGCATGTGATGACTAACTACTACGGGCTTCCAAAAACCGATTTTTTCTCCTACTTCACGAGCAAGCATGTTCACTTTTCGCTGATCCATTCCGAGCTGAGTAATTTGAGCTCCAAGAATAAAAATGTCAGCCGCCTGCATACATGGGTAAAGTATCTGGGCTGCAGATAGCTGCATACTCTCTTTTCTCCCCATTATCTGAGCACACCTGACTACCCTCTTAATGGAATTTTCTCTCGAAATTTTTAAGACAAGTTTCCAGTACTCATGGTCTTTAACCAAGTCGCTTGCCCAAACAAATTCAACATTTTCTAAGTCCATTCCTGTCGCCCTCCAAACTTCTACAAAGTACTTTCCGACAAGTTGAATTGCGTCTAGATCACCATTCATTTTATTATTTGCCCATGCATGCCAGTCTGCGATAAGGATCTTGAACTTCACCCCAGCCGAAATCATTTTGTTAACATTAATTGTTCTGAGAATTCCTTGAGCGATGTGCATTTGACCAGAAGGCTCAAACCCATCGTAGGCAATGATTTTTTCTCCCGAATCAATAAGTCTAGTCAAATCTTCCAAGCCAGTTATTTCTTCTCCAACGCTTAAAATTTTTGACAACCTATCATTGTTGGTAAGTGTATCTACGGTTTTCATACCGATCCTCCTATTTCTTTTAAAACTTTTATTAACTTTTTGTTTTCACCTTGGGTTCGAACCGCAATTCTGACCAATCCCATTCCAGAAATTCCCGCAACGTCATCCATATTTGTCGCTAACACCTTTCTCTTCATAAGCTCTTCAAATAACTTAATTTTTGGTTTTGAATTTAGTAACAACAAATTTGTTTTCGAGTTACTTGCTAATGAAATAGCAGGTATTTTTCTTATTTCTTTTTCAAGCCAGAGACGCTGCTGTAGAAAACCATCTCCATCTGGAATCTGGATACTCTGATCAACTAATGAGCGCATTAGTCTCTCCATTAAAAATAAGGTTATGGCCGGAGATGAGAATGGCAGTCTCCAAGTCCTAATCACTTCAGATATTTCAGGAGAAGAAATCGCAAACCCCAATCTAAGCCCTGGTAAGCCATAAGTCTTGGAAAATCCAGACAATACGATTACATTTTCATGGTTAAAAACTAACTTGGCAGACTCTCTCAACTCTTTGGTAAAACCGTTTAGGACTTTATCGAGAATTATGATTTTTCCTGAGCTAATAACTTTCTTGAGTACTTTGTTAGGAATATTGACTCCAGTAGGATTATTTGGACTAGCGAGCCATACAACTTTGACACTCTTTCTACGTACATTTTTTAGTAAATTGGTAATAGCTTCTGGGGTCCACTCGAACTTACTATCTGAAGAAAGCATGACTTGTCGCACGACTGCGCCAGCTTTCATACTTGCCTCAGTAAATCTAAAAAAGGAAGGAGCAATGGTTACGACTTCATCCCCAGGTTCTAAAAACAGCTGGGCCAAAATATCAATTAATTCGTCACTGCCATTCCCGATGGCTACATGCTCTGGTCGTATTTGTAGCCACTCAGCTAGTAGTTCTTGCTGATCGAACCTCGAAGAATTTGGGTAGTGAATAACAGAACTAATCGGCATTTCTTTCATCCAATCCTGGACCTTGTCTTGGAACCAACAAATTCCCTCTGTTAAATCAAAGCGCAAAAAATCCTCAGGGTTATGGACCTGATGTGTGTAATCACCACCACGAGAGTCAAGCCAGCGCCTAACATTAGTGCTTATCGGTAATTTACTGTTTTTCATACTTTCCTCATCTACCTCTACAGTCCGTGGGGCTGGAGTCGAACCAACTTGAAACAGTTTTACAGACTGCTGCATGACCGTTCTGCCACCCACGGGCGCTCATATTTTGGTGCGAGGAACAAAAAAGCCCTCGCACACACGTCGCAATGACGCATATGCAAGGGCGAATTACCGCTGTACCACCTTGCTTCGTTACCCACCTGATACAAAAAATCCGACATAATGTCGGACTTGAAACAATCAGAGGGGTAACCTCAATTTTCAAGCACTCCGTTTCTAAAATGACATGCTCTAACGCTATATACGGGCGTCCCCGTCCATCGCTACTATCTTGTTTACGGCAAGAATTGGTTCAGGAAGCTCAAAAAAGGTAATTCGATTTATTAGACTTGATAAGCTTTCACCAACCGCTTATTCTCTGTTTTCCATCTAACAAAACTACTTTTCTTTTCGTCTTTGCTTTTATTAACTTGTTAAAGAGGCTGTTGATTTTAAACTAAAAAAAACTTTTGTCAACTAAAGCAAGCTCATCTGTTAGCGTTTTTCGAAAATGTCCCCTTTGCGTTAAGTAGAAATGTCCCCTTTCGAAAAAAGGTCTTCATAATTTAGTTGCGTAGCAACTGATGAAATGGAGGCTTTAAATGACGGGAGATATTACCATGAGTGTAAGAGAAATCAATCAAGTAGAACTATTTGAAAAGCTGACGAGAAGGGAAATAAAACAAAGTAATGTAGCTAGTATTCTTGGTATATCTGTAAGACAGATCAAAAGAAAACTAAGAAACTACAAACTAGATGGTGCTAAATCATTAGTTCATAAATCCAGAGGTCGGGTTAGTAACAACAAAATTAGTCAGAAAACTCTTGATAAAGCAATAAATATAGTTAAAGAGAAGTATTGGGACTTTGGTCCAACACTAGCTCATGAAAAGTTAGTTGAAAACCATAACTTCAAGATAAGCTTGTCTTCTGTAAGAAAAGAAATGGTCGAGACAAGTTTGTGGAAACCAACGAAAAAAAGAAAAGCTCACATTCACCAACTTCGAGAAAGAAGAGCCTGTTTTGGGGAGCTAGTACAGCTAGATGGTTCACCTCACGACTGGTTCGAAGGTAGAGCTTCCCAGTGTAATCTCAATGTAGCAATTGATGATGCCTCCAGTAAATCTTTTTGCAAATTTAGTAAAACTGAAACTACTCAGGATTACTTCAAAATGGCTGAGGAATATTTTCTCAAATATGGATTACCTCTGGTATTTTACACAGATAAATATGGTGTTTTTAGGATTAACAAAAATACAAATGACCTCAAAAAACCGACTCAAAACGAGAACAAGGATTTAACTCAATTTGGTAGAGC
>PFDH01000062.1:6897-7565 GCA_002772705.1 Candidatus Pacebacteria bacterium CG10_big_fil_rev_8_21_14_0_10_44_11
ATCGAACTCATATTTGCCGAGACAGCTCAGGCAAAAGGCAGAGTTGAAAGAGTTAACAGAACTCTCCAGAACAGATTGGTCAAAGAAATGAGACTAGAGGGTATCTCTAGCATTGAAGAAGCCAATATATTTATTCCCAAATTTATCGAAAAGTTTAATCAAAAGTTTTCTGTAAAACCAAGATCGGGAGTGGATATGCATAGGAAACTAGATAAAAATATTGATTTATCAAAAATACTTTGTGTTAAAGAAACAAGAGTTCTTTCCAAGAATTTAACTTTTCAGCTTGAAAATACTATTTTTCAAATCCAAACAAAAAGATCCGCTTTTACTCTTAGAAAAACTATAGTTACTATTTGTGAAAGATATGATGACTCAATTAAGGTGTTTGACAACAGAGGTAAATTACTCGAGTACACAACAATTAAACAACTCCCAAATAGAAAAACAGCAGACAGTAAAATTCTCAACAGTAGGGTGGATGATATACTGATAAAAGAAGCTAAACAAAACTTCAGAAAAAGAAATCCGTGGGAATCAGACGTCAACGAATTTACAGAAGATAACCTCTTTTATAAACCTAGCGGAGCCGTTTAACAAACAAGTATAAATTACCCGAAAGGGGACATTTCTACTTAATTTAAAAGGGGACGTTTCTACTTAACGTT
>PFDH01000062.1:7689-7885 GCA_002772705.1 Candidatus Pacebacteria bacterium CG10_big_fil_rev_8_21_14_0_10_44_11
TTGATGACGATCTCGGAAATGAATAATGGAGTTTCTTTTTAATTTAAATGGTTTGGATTTTTCATAATATAAGCTCATCAACTCCAGCACTTCTATAGTTAAACAGTATAGAACAGGAGTTTCCGGAACTTCAAATGTGGGTTCTGCCGCCAAGTTGCGAAGCAACATGGGTAATACTGAGCAGGAGTGAAACGAC
>PFDH01000025.1:0-336 GCA_002772705.1 Candidatus Pacebacteria bacterium CG10_big_fil_rev_8_21_14_0_10_44_11
TTCGTCAAAATTTTTTGCCAGCGTGTTTTCCGTTTTTCGACCGAAAGGGAATCAAGCACCGAATCAGGCATCTGACCGCGATAGGCACACTGCCAAGTTTGAACGTGAATTCTAGCTAGCTCGTCACAATCTGAAAGTTGGGCAGTTCGAGTGGTAATTGTTGCCATTAAGGCAGTATAGCAGGTGGATAAAAACGATTAGGCAATAACCTCATACCCCTGCTCAACAATCACCGCGGCAATTTTTTCCGCCTTAATTTTCTTTGGCTCAAAATGCACTGTCACTTCTGACTTAGCGTAATTCGTGGTCGCTTTTAACACTCCGTCAGTGTCCTCT
>PFDH01000025.1:384-1415 GCA_002772705.1 Candidatus Pacebacteria bacterium CG10_big_fil_rev_8_21_14_0_10_44_11
CACCTCCATTACTCCTGAATACATGCCCATTGAGCAGGTGTACGTAAATTTACCTTTCTTGGTTGGCGTAAAAGTAAAGGTCTGACTGTCAGTGGCATCCAAAAACGTTTTGATTTTAAACTCCGGAAAGACAAATGACAGAGCGCAGCTATACACCTTGTTACTAGTCAACGTTAGTTGAACCGGAACTCCTTGTTTGACCCTGACATAGTTTGGCGAATAGCCACTGTTCATCACCGCAATGGCCACTTTTTGGACACCGTTCTCGGCCAACACTGCTGGCGCGGGAGCAAATCTCTCTTCAGAAAAGAAGTAGGTTACTGGCCGGACAATTTTTTGCAAAGTGACCGGAGAGTTTAAGACTATCAAAACACCATTCACTCCCCAAACTGCCAGAAGAATTAGAACAAAAGCGGCAAAACGAGTAAACTTTTGATACCAACCCTCGCTGAGCTTGGCCGTGGCCACTCCAATCAAGGCAAACAAAGGCAATGTGCCCAAAACAAACGAGAACATAATCAAGGCGCCGTAGATGGGATTGCCGGTGTTAATGGCCAGCACTTCCATTGCTTGCGTCACCCCGCACGGCACAAAAATGGTCAACGCCCCCAACACCAGTGGCGCAAACAGGGCTTTGCTTTTACTACTGCCCCTGACCATCTTTTGCAAAAATTTGGGCGGTTGCAGCGCCACATACCTGAAGATCGGGTGAACATTCAGTAAGTTCATGGCGGTGGCAAACATAAAAAGGGCGGTAAAGATTTGGAAAAATAATCTTACTCCCAAGCTTAAAGTAATCGCCACCCCCAAAGCACCAAGCAAAAATCCAAGCACGGTATGAGTAACCAACTTGGCCACTAGAAACATTGTCACCGGCAACCAGTCCAGTTGATCAAATGAAGCTAGGACAAACGTTTTGGAATGCTTTTTCTTGACTTGTTCATGCTCTTCTTCTTTTTGATTAGCAATCAAACCTGCCAACAAGCCTCCCTGCATCGCCAGACAAGAGAGCCCGCCAGTCGTTAAACCAG
>PFDH01000025.1:1564-5274 GCA_002772705.1 Candidatus Pacebacteria bacterium CG10_big_fil_rev_8_21_14_0_10_44_11
GACCAGCCGCCACCGGAATCCCAATCACGTTATAGAAAAATGCCCAGAATAAATTTTGCTTGATGGTAATCATGGTGGCTCGAGATAGCTTGATAGCCTTGGGCAGTTTGGTCAACTTACCGCCCAATAGGGTAATCCCAGCGGACTCAATCGCTACGTCAGTGCCGGTACCCATGGCAATGCCAACATCGGCAGTAGCCAAAGCTGGTGCATCATTGACTCCATCGCCCACCATTGCCACTATCTGGCCTTGCTGTTGCAATTTTTTGACCACCTGGGCTTTGTCTCCAGGTAACACTTCGGCAATAACCTCATCAATCCCCACCTGTTTGGCAATGTGTTCTGCCGTGGCATGATTATCACCGGTTAAGAGCACCACTTTCATGCCTTGGGCGTGAAGCTGTTTGAGGACTGTTTTTGCTTCGTCTTTCACCGTATCAGCAATGGCTACCAAACCCAGTAGCTCTCTATTGGTCATTAATGCTACAACTGTTTTTCCCTGTGTAGTCAAAGTTTTAACTGCGGTCTGATCAATAGAAATTTTTAACTCTTTGGCTAAGCGTGGATTACCTGCCCAATAGGTTTGGGTGGCAATATCGCCCTGCAATCCTTTACCTTCAATAATAGAAAAATCCGTTACTGGCTGCAGTTTAATTTTCTGTGCTTTTGCTTTGAGAAGTACCGCCTGAGCTAATGGATGCTCCGAATGCTGCTCGAGTGAAGCTAACAAACCCATTACTTCTTCTGCTGAATGCTGCTTGACTGGCACCACATCAGTCACTGTTGGTTCACCTTTAGTCACAGTGCCCGTTTTATCAAAGATCATTGTTGTGACGCTACTTAACCGTTCTAAGTTCTCCGCATTTTTAATCAATATTCCGTTTTGTGCAGCCTTTCCGACGCCAACAATCACTGCTGTTGGGGTCGCCAAACCCATGGCACACGGACAAGCAATCACTAAAATGCTAACAAAACTGGTAATCCCCAGCGTCACGGCCTGAGAAAGTGGCAAAAATTGCGAACCAACTGCCAACCACACCACTAAGGTCACTACCGCCAAAACCAACACCACCGGCACAAAGACGGCCGAAATTTGATCAGCCAATTTTTCAATTGGTGCTTTTGATCCCTGAGCTTCTTCGACCATTTTGATAATTTGGGCCAAAACTGTTTCGCTGCCAACTTTGGTTGCAGTAACTCGCAGCACACCCTGCTTATTTATGGTGGCGCCAATCACCGTGTCGCCTGCCTTTTTATCAACCGGCAGCGACTCGCCGGTAATCATTGACTCGTCAACCGCCGAAGCGCCATCAATAATCTGACCATCAACCGGCACTTTCTGGCCTGGTTTAATAATCAGCACGTCACCGACAATCACTTGCTCAATCGGCACTTCAATTTGTTTACCGTTTCTTTCAACCAAAGCAGTTTTAGCTTGTAATCCAACCAACTTTTCAATTGCTTCGCCAGTTTTTAACTTTGACCGCGCTTCTAAAAATTTTCCAAGCGTAATAAAGCCAATCACTACAATCGTCACGTCGTAATACTGATGGCTGGTATCAAGGTAGGCAGACAGCGGCGCAGCAAAGATTGAAAGTACGGCACTATATAAAAATGCTATCAGCGTACCCATCCCTACCAACGTGTCCATGTTAGCTGCTCTGTACTTGATAAATCGAAGCAAACCTTGCAAATATGGCGCGCCAATCACAAATAACGAATAGGTGGCCATCAGTGGTAACAAAAACTCAAATAAGGTCTCCAAAATCATTGGTATTGCTGGCCAAAGCTGGAGTGACTCTGATCCAAACTCCCAAATCATAAAAATAATACTGATCACCACAAACGGGCTGATAATTTGGACATGTTGCCGGAGTTTGGCCAATTCTTGGAGTTTGTGAGCCTTAACCTGGGCGTCAGTAGTGAGGGGAGTAATCATCTGATGATCGTGACCTGCCATCTGGTGACCTGCCATCTGGTGATCGGCCATCTGGTGATCGGTCATCGAGGACAAAGCAGCTGTTGAGGTGATGGGCACCGAATGGCTAACCAAACTATACCCCAGCTTCTCAATTTCATGATTCATGGCTTCGACTGAAGTTTTGCTGGCGTCAAAGGCAACCTTGGCTTTCTCAGTCCCATAATTAACTTGACAAGCACTAACGCCAGCCAGTTTTTGCAACTTGCGCTGAACAATGCTAGCGCACGAAGCACAGTGCATCCCCAGTACGTCAAAGGTTTGATCAGCGGTATTGTTATGATTGGGCATATTTGGCAGGATTCTGGCTAAACTTTTTATAACAACCGCTGGCACAAAAATAATACTGCGTACCATTAAAGTCTGATTTGAAGTTTGTTGTTTTTGGTGATAGCCGCATCCGGCAAACTGGGTCGTGACTGAGTGGCGTCAGTTCTTTCATAGACAGACTGAGCTGTTGAGCCAACTCTGAGTCTTGGTACTGATTAATTAAAGTCTCCCGGAGCAAATCGACAGCCCGCCAAATCTTTGCATCAGCAATTTTGTAGACAATTTGTTTGCCATCACGTTGAGCAGTCACGACCTTGGCATCTCGCAAAATCATTAAGTGCTGACTAATATTAGCCTGAGGCAGATCTAACATTTCGTAAATTTGAGAAACACACAGCTGCTGATCTCGCAACAAACCAATGATTTCTAACCGACGAGGATGAGCTAAGGCTTTGAGTAACTCAGCCTGTAGTTCAAACAGTTGAATATACATATTCGTATATTAGAATATGTTTAGTGGAACTGTCAAGCGGGAAATACATATACAGGAAATGTATGTCAGAATTGTCACTTACCTGTGTTCTCTTCAATTCGTTGCGCCCAGTTCTTGGCCTTCTTCAGTTCTCCGTCGGCCAGTGATCTATCTTTACCTTCAACAATAAAACCTTTTGGTTGAACCACTAGCGTGCCACCCTTACGCTTCAGTTGTTTAGCTAGTCTTGGCGCCGCGTATCCAATTATTGTTATTACTAAACGTAATGCGCCGTTTTGCTTCTCTTCTAAAAAGCGGGTATCAAAAGCTGCCACTGCTATGCTGTTCAAAGCAGTCTCACTCAGCCGCTCCAAAAATACCGGCAACGGTTGGATTGCTCCACCCCCTTGAGTGGGGGAGCCAACTACCAGTATCTGGATGTCTTGAAGATCTTTAGTTGTAACCTTGGCTGCGGCTAAAACCCTAACCTGATCTTGGCTGTCAAAACCTGCTCCAATCGCCTCAGCAATGTTTTTGATGTTACTAAATTGAGAATCAAACAAGATTAGGATGTTCATAGCAGACAGTATAGTAAATTGAGGTGCCTAATGCCAGATAGATACAGACAGCCTATAGCTTGCCTTGCGCAGTCTTTGCATTGAGGTGCCAATCACTTCGTCACTGCACTCTGGAATCAAGCTGGTTGGAAAGTCGGGCTAGTTGCTCAAACTGGTACACTCACGTAAAGGGGCTGATTTCTCTTTGTCGAATTCTGGGAATCAATTACTAAAAGAAATATGTTGAAAGCCTGATAAACGACTGACTGGTAACATCAAACCAAAACGAAACTTTTTGCCCATCCTCAGTTGCCTGAGCATTGACCAGCAACAACTCTGGTGCCGCCCAACCAGTCAC
The DNA here is from genome assembly GCA_002772705.1 of Candidatus Pacebacteria bacterium CG10_big_fil_rev_8_21_14_0_10_44_11. Lineage (GTDB taxonomy): Bacteria > Patescibacteriota > Microgenomatia > UBA1400 > PJMF01 > UBA1388. The sequence continues at coordinate 5,200 of PFDH01000025.1, forward strand.
ATCTTGAATTGTGTAACCCTCAACCTTTTCTGCAAATAAAGCTTGGGTGTCCAAAAACTGGGCGTCTGCTGCAAA
>PFDH01000025.1:5315-5874 GCA_002772705.1 Candidatus Pacebacteria bacterium CG10_big_fil_rev_8_21_14_0_10_44_11
AAGCTTGTGCAGTGTTGAACTCTTGAGAGAAAATGAGCTGTCGATCGGCTTCGTCCGGTTTAGAGGCAGTATAAAATGAGTATCGCATCCGTTCGCTAGTCTGTTGATGATTCATCGTCAGCGTCTTTGTCCCATCCGGAGAATCCATAACGTCGGTTTTAATTTGACCTGGGGGATTAAGGGTGGGCGGTACTGAAGTACTTGATGGCTCGGCAAAAACTCTAGTTTCGGTTGGAGTTTCTTGCCTGGCAAGATAAACCAAACTAACGCCAGCAACCAAGACAACAAAAACAAGCGGCATTAATTGATATCTGAGTTTTGACATAGTATACGTTTCTGGTTATAGACCATCAAAAATGGTGACCACCGTGCCCGCATCTTTTTCACTATAGGTAATGTTGCCGTCGGTGGGCGGATTTACCCAATCGTAAAGTTTTTTCGCATCAGTGGTTTTCATGTTGACGCAGCCATGACTCATTGGGTGGCCAAAATTATTGTGCCAATACGTCCCGTGCAGACTGAAACCCCGACTTGCCACCACTTCACTATTAGAGAAAAA
>PFDH01000025.1:5885-12956 GCA_002772705.1 Candidatus Pacebacteria bacterium CG10_big_fil_rev_8_21_14_0_10_44_11
GAACATTGGGAAGATTATAATAATCCGCACCGCTGCCACCACTCATTCTGGTTGAGCGCAACTTGACCCAAATTTTAAAGTCACCAGTTGGAGTCTTTCCCCAGAGGCCAGAAGAAATTGGGGTCTCCATAAATAGCTGATCGCCTTCATAGGCCGACAAGATTTGGGTGGCTAGGTTGACGTAGATATGCTTCTCAGCGTTTGATACCCCAACACCCAGAACCGTAGTTTGAGCATCTGAGGAAGGATCGATCGTTGGCACCGCTACCTTTTGATTGTTGAACACACCACTTGCGCCATTTTCAATCCTTAAAGCGATTTCAACTTTACAACTAAGACGATTGGCACACCAGATCGAGGAGTTTTGAAACAGCATTGAGGAAATCAAACCAACCAGAACAAATACACCGCTGAACCCAATGACAGACTGCAAAAACCAATGACGATTTTTTCTAACTTTAGAGCTCACTCTTTAAGAGTAGAGAAAAAAAGGAGTGCTGTAAAGATGGATTAGTCTTACCGCGCCACTGTCTTACCGCGCTACCTCCCGCCTGTACTTGATGTTTAACAAGCCAACTACGAAATTGATACAAGCTTGGAAGGGAGCGCTAATTACTGATACTATGAAAGACTATATGGGTTTGTTGCGTTTACTTACTAAATACCTCGCTACCCCAATTGAAAAGTTCAGACAACAACGAGTAAACAAAAATGAACTTTCTAACGATAGCCATGCTCATCACTAGGCCATCAATTCAATTAAATAGATAAAGATAAAATATTCAGTTCCTGCTATAACTAGCGGATATAGTCACTGCTTAGAAAACGCGAAAAGGTTTTAAAAATGAACAAAAAATCCCTAGCTGTCATCAAGAAAAAGTATGAAATGGGTGAAAATATTATTCAGCACTTTAAACAACATCCTAGTGATCAAAATTCATTAGCAATGATTCTGATTAGCTATGATCTGCAGAGTGGCAGCTACGTGAAACAAGCAAAGAACAAACCTAGATATATTCAACAATATACAACTGCGATTGCTAAAACAATCACTCAACTAGGAGTCAGATGCAAGTCAATTTTGGAAGTTGGTGTTGGTGAAGCTACCACCTTGGCAAATGTGGTTCAAAAGCTACCTCAGTTACCAGATAAAATATATGGTTTTGACATTTCCTGGTCCAGAGTTAGATATGCGGTGGAGTATTTGAAAAAGAAACAGCTGAAAAATGCTCTAGTGTTTACAAGTGATTTATTTAATGCTCCATTAGCTGATAATTCAATTGACATTGTCTATACCTCTCATTCTATTGAACCCAATGGGGGTCGCGAAAAAGCAGCCCTTGAAAGTTTGTTGAGAATTACTAAAAAGTATTTACTATTGCTCGAACCAGCCTTTGAATTAGCTAATAAAGAAGCTCAGCAACGGATGAAAGAACATGGCTATGTCAAAAACCTATATCAAACGGCTCAAGATCTTGGCCTTAACATCGTAGAACACCGATTGTTTGAGATATCTGGCAACCCATTAAATCCAACTGGTTTAATCATAATTAAAAAGGATGTACAAAAATATAAACGTGTATCGAACCCTTTAGTTTGCCCTATTACAAAAACCCCGCTACGATTACGCAATGGCGCTTATTTTTCTAGTAAAAGTTTGCTTGTCTACCCAATCATTGATCAAGTTCCTTGTTTACTAACTGACAATGCTATTATTGCTTCTCATTATGGGAAAAAAATTAAAGTCTAAGGGTGCAATCGTCACTCTAAAATGACCTCCCAATTATCTTGTATTATCAAAGCTACTTCTAGCTTTGGGCGAGGTAGTTCAAATCAGTGAAAAAATACAAAAAGTGAAGCCTTCCTTGCTCATGTAATCTAAAACCTTGCCAAGATTCTTTTATTTACTGAATCAATTCTCATTTTGCTTCCAGCCGGTAAACATATCTGTGGAGCTGTATGTCCAAAGTCAACATTTTGCACTATCGGAATATCTTGGTTATATTGCCTGACAATTTCCAACACAGTTTCTCTTTGTCTTTTCTTATATTCTATTTTTTCTTCATCTGACTGCGGTTTATCCAATTCCCAAGCTTTTGGTCTACCCATGATAAGCCCACGGATATTTTGTAGTATTCCTCTTTCTCCTAACGCTCTAAAAACTCTCATCACATATTCTGCGGATGGAACTTCTTCTGAAGTTTCCATGAATAAGATTACGTCATTAAACTGTTCAAGATTTGGAATACTAACAGCGTGTCTTAACATTTCGTCTATTGATTCAACACATCCGCCCCAAGTAATACCCTCTGCATTTGTGCTTCCATCCCAACTCCAGCCATCGTTTAACTGATACCTTCTTCTCTGACTCAATAGCGAATCATCATTCCAGCTAAGCCCAATATCATTAAATTCAGTACTGGCTTCAAGTTCAAATTCACCATCTTCAAAGAAAGCATATTTAAGATATTTGACAGTAAATTCATCCATTTTGCTCTGCATCGCAAACTCAGTAAATAAGCTCCCACCATAGAACGAAGGTATCCCATTGAGCCAAAGGTGGTTAATAAAATGTGAGTTGTCACTATATCCGAAGAAAGGTTTGGGATTGTTAATAAAAGGCTCTTTAGGCAGGTTTTTGATATATGTTATTTGATCGTCACCGCCCAATGAGGCAATCACCGCTTTAATTTCCTTGTTTTCAAAAGCATCAATTAAATCATTTGACCTTTCTTCTTTACTGGCTCCTAATTTCTTTGTTGCAGGGAATTCAACAGGAACCAGACCAAAAACGTCTTTTACTCGTTGTAATCCAAGTTCATAAACGTGGGGCCATTTACCAGGTGCGGCAAAAGATGGTGAAACGATAGCTACTTTGTCACCTTTATTTAGTTTTGGTAATTTTACGAATTCCATATTTTACTTAAATTAGTCTTCTTCTGTCAACAAGTTAGGATCCTGATTAGGACATCCGCTGTCTAGCGTAACACCTGACTATTAACATCTATCACTGGACGTGACGTCATTCTACTCAAATTTGATCTTTAGTACGAGTGCCAACTATAGCAAAGTTGCCTTAAATGCTGGTGCACAAGCATTACAAAAACTAGTGGGTTTCAGCAGATCTAAAGGTATTCTACTCTGTCAAAGTGATAGGATAATGACTAATTGTATCTGGCCTCTCGATCAGTATGACTGCTGTTTTTAATTTTTCTTTCCTACTTTAAAGTTCTTATGAGGCCATTTTCTCCCTGACCAGTAATAATCCATCAGTTGCTCTGCTTTCTTGAGAGCAGAATTAACGGACTGGTCAATCCGGCGCTCTTTTGCTTTAATAATAAAATATTGGCCTGATTTGAGTTGAATATTCAAATGTGCTTCGTATATTTTTGTTTTACCTGATGGGTTTTTGATCAATTTGAAACGCATCTTTACAGACTCTAGTGGTTTTCGATGACTCACTTTTTCGACAAAGTGTTGTAATTGAAGTTTTCCAACTTCTTGATAGAGCTGCTCTTTAAGCTGCTCTGCTGCTGGTTGAAAAATAATCGGTAGTTGTTCCTTTGGACACAACTTGCTCAGAGCTTTGAGAATGTCATGTCTAGAAATAAAACCAACTGGACGGTTTTCTTTTACTATCACCACGCTATGAATCTTTGCGCTTTGCATAGTTTCCAGGATAGTTTTTAAAGAAGTTTTAAAAGGAACAGATATCACAGAATTAGTCATGAATGATCTAGCGCGTTCATTTCGCAACAAGATTTGTTCGGCATCATAAGTTTTCTCTCGAATACGCAGCTGCTGATTACTAGTTAGCTTAGTTGATGTTCTCGTTCGTCTTTGGGCAGGTTCTACAAAAATTGGCAGCATATCGCTTAGTGAGATGATCCCCGCTAATGCATCTGTCTTATTAACTAAAACCACTCGAGAGATTTTATACTTTTTCAACAAAGCATAAATTTTTTTAACAGGAGTATCCATATCAGCAGTAATTGGGGTGTTTACTTTGATATTCAATTTGAGTTGATCCAACATATTCTTATCAGACAATATTAACTTGATAATAGAATCAGCTTTAATTGCTCCAATCACTTGTCCTTTCTCAAAAACTGGTAAGGTATAAATTTTGGTGCCAATCATATACTTTGCTACCAAGTTTATTGGAGTTTTTTTACTGATTTCAATCGGGTGAATCAGTACATGAGTAACGAGTGTTCGAGCCGGGTAGCGGTGATAAAGCCATGCTTGTTGGGCTGAAATTAGCCCCATAAAGTGGTAATGCTGATCATAGACAAAAATGGAGTCGTGACTACTCATTAACTGATTAAGAACTGATCCAACTCGATCAATTGGTGAGCATTTTTTAATCAATGAAAGGTCTTCGAGAAAATTCTCTACAGCAAATGAGGATATTGGAGCGGCTACAGTCATATGACCTTGCCTTTACCTATCCCCATCATATTCTGATTTTAACAATAATCAAGGAAAGCCCCGATTAGAACATATAATATACTTGCTGTATGGAAATAAATTTCGCTTCACAGCGAGCAAAGATGGTTCAGAACTCGATTAAATCAGTTACTGATGACCACAAAATTATTAGAGCGTTTGCGCAAATACCACGGCATCTCTTTGTACCAAAAGAATATCGAGCTCTTGCCTATCAGGATGAATCGTTGCCAATTGGGTTTGGTCAAACAATCAGCCAGCCATCGCTCGTCGCAGAAATGCTCTCACTTTTGCAACTTACCGGTACAGAAAAAGTGCTTGAAGTTGGTGCGGGTTCTGGATATCAGACAGCATTGTTGTCTCAGCTTGCTAATAAAGTGTATACCATTGAAAGAATTCCTAAGTTAGCGAAGAGGGCATATCAGGTTCTATCAAAACTTCACATTACCAATGTGATTGTTATTGAAGGTGACGGCACTCTAGGGTTGGAAAATAAGGCACCGTTTGATGCTATCATTGTTGCTGCGAGTAGCCCCCACATTCCAAGACCACTAGTGGATCAACTCCAGAACCAGGGTAGAATTGTCATACCAATTACTGATGAAGATGGTGGTGAAAAACTAAAGTTAGGAGTAAAAAACGGAAAAACACTCCATACTTTAAATTGCGGAGCAGTGCGTTTTGTGCCCCTGGTTACTGAGCAATAAATCATGTTTTCGAGTAATTTTTTTTGAGGAATTTGAAGTTATTAGGACATTCTCCTTAACTTAAAGAAAAAGCTGTGCTCGCTTAACTCTGTATGGTCTTTCAGCCTTCTTTCTTTGAACGCTTGCCCAAGTTTACAGTCCATAGGTAGAGTTCCAAGAAGAACTACATTTTTATCCGCCTTGAGTTTTTCTGCCAACCATTAACCCTTTTCGTTTGTAAAATCAACCTGAAATTTTGAAGGAGTTCCATATTTTTCAACCTCTTTATAGGCAAAGTCTCTAACTGCTGAAATAAGTTTATTAGTAATCTATACCTTTGGTAATTGCCTTCGTCTCACTATTAGCAAGGTGGCTCCCCCTAGTAAATACGCTTAGAACTTTTGACTACTCACCATTTCAAGACTATCAACCCCGATTCTTACAAGTTGATGCATAAAAACCAAACTGATGCAAACACACCCTGTAAAATCGCTTTTGATTATTATAAACTACAGTTATGGAAACAAGTGATGATATAAATGACCCTAAGATTAACACCATAGAAACTTCCCCGATACAAACAAACATAGCGCAACCACCACCGAGTGGAAATTCTGTCCAATTTCCCACTGAACCCATATCATCACCGACTGGTAAGAAATGGCTACTGCCTTGTTTAATAAGCTTGGTCATTGTTGCTTTTGGTATTGCAGGGTATCTTGCGTATCAAAACTTTCAGTTAAAGAAAGTTGCTCAACCTGTTTCAATCCAGCCACTGCCAACTTCGTCTACTTCACAAACAAGCACGAGTAGCAATGAAGAGCAACTCGTAACTGGTGCAAATTTAGATAATAAGCTCATTTCCTATACCTCCAACGAAGGACTGGTTACATCTGATGTTGCTGGAAATAATAAAAAGGTAATTTTTGAAGTGAAGGATCCATATTTTTCTTGGGATTGGAACCCTAAAGCCAATGAAGTTATCGCAAGTAATGGAATTTTAAAAAATTTAGACACTGGCACTGAAAAAAAAGTTCCAGCGGGCAGATGCCACAACTGGTCTCCTGATGGTAAAAGAATTGCTTTTGAGGATGTAGGTGGACTCTACTATATTGAGGTAAGTAGCCCTGCAAGTCCTGTCAAAATTACCGAGTCGGGTTCACTGTGTGGCGGTTCTAACAGCGTTTTCCATTGGTTACCCGATAGCAAATCATTAGTATATCTGACTAGTAATGGTGCTATATACACTGACGAAGTAATTCACTCTATTATGAGATATGACTTTGATAATCGGTCAACAACGAAAATATATCAAGACGAAAAAGGCTCTGGTCAAATAGGAACCCCATCAATTTCTCCAGATGGAACGAAGGTAGTATTTATGATGAGTATTGACAAGGGAAGTAGCGCATCTCAAGTAACAGAAAATGTATATTCCATTAACATTGATGGTTCAGGTCTGACTCAACTTACAAACTTGGAGGCAAATGGCGAATATGGCCAAAATATTAGTATGCCTATTTTTAGCACAGACACTAAGAGCATATTCTTTCTCAGCAACAGCACGATAAGCAAGTATCAGGGTTTATCAATGCTAAACATTCAAACAAAAGCAATTACCAGCCTGGCAAACGAAACCGCAGATGTATATTCTCCAGCAACCATCTCCCCTGATGGCAAATATGTGGCCTATGATGCTTTTGATAAAGTTGTAGTTGTTAACCTGGAAACAAAGAATAAAACCTTAATCAATAACGCAGGATTTGTGCTGTGGCAAAAATAATGCTCCAAAAATAATACGCTTTTAATTTTTAGCTTATAGAGCTTACGAGTTGTTTGGTTTCGGCATAATTAAACATTTGGGTCCCTAATTGTGGTATATTTCTCCTTCATATCAATAAGAAGAGGTTATTAAGGGGAGATAGTATGTTAAAAA
>PFDH01000025.1:12970-13926 GCA_002772705.1 Candidatus Pacebacteria bacterium CG10_big_fil_rev_8_21_14_0_10_44_11
ACCACAAAAAAAGGAGTTAGACGAGGCAAACAACGGTACTATTGCAAAGACTGTACTACTAAATTCGAGATAACGGATAAAACTAAAAAAGCAGCAAAAATAGAACAATTGTGGGAAAGATATGTGTTTGGCAAACAAACACTCAGAGAACTTTCGGAGCAGGAGAAAATAAGCAAACTCAGCATTAAACAGCGGTTTGAGAAAATAAAACTTCCACAGAAAGCTCACAATCCCAGACCAGTCTCAATCGTTGTAGACTGCACCTTTTTTGGTACCAAAGAAACCACTCAATGGGGAGTGATTGTGTTTCGCGATCCAAGCGAAGGTGAGAACCTGTGGTGGAAGTTTATTGACGATGAAAAGATCAGTTACTATCTTCAAGGCAGAGAAGTCTTGCTGGAACTTGGGTATGAGGTGCAGTCAGTAACACTTGACGGTTTCCGCGGATTAACCAGTACTTTTAGGAGTTATCCTGTCCAATTTTGCCACTTTCATCAGAAGCAAATTATCAGAAGATACGTGACTAAAAATCCTCGTCTCGTTGCTGGTGTAGAACTTAAAGAAGTGGTTGAGATGTTGGGAGAAGTTACCCAGGAAGAATTTTCACAATATCTACAAGCCTACGTCAATCATCATCGAGAATTCTTAAACCAGAAAACTACAGATCCACTTACTGGCAAGCAAACCTACACTCACGCAAGACTAAGATCTGCCATTAGAAGCTTGCTCACAAACTTACCAAATTTATTTACCTACGAAAAATATTCCAAGCTAAATATCTCCACCACAACGAATTCACTGGAGTCTCATTTTTCCCACATTAAGGACGTTGTTCGTGTTCATCGAGGACTGAAAAGAAGTGTAAAAGAAAAATTGATCGAAACCATTTTACTTAACTCCAGCATTGTCAAATCTGCGCAAAAATCCTCGTTTTAGGGACCCAAATGTTTAATTAT
>PFDH01000021.1 GCA_002772705.1 Candidatus Pacebacteria bacterium CG10_big_fil_rev_8_21_14_0_10_44_11
GTCAAACTTCATTCAAAATTATTTAATTTTATATTTACTCGTGCTTTTACTGGTCAAACTTAGTAGCATAGTTTACCCTCCGCTTCCTGGGATTGCTTTCACCATCGCTTCGATCCCTTTAGTTGGTTGGCCTTTGGCTTATCTTATTGATCTTACTGGCAGTACTCTAGGCAGCTCAATTGCGTTTATATTGGGCAAGAAATATGGACAGTCAATTCTGAGTAGAGTTGTAGGACAAGGTATTACCGAGAAAATCATGAACACCAAACTTAAACAAGGTACCCAGGTTGAAGCCTCAATTGTGTTAAGTTTTGCTTCTGTGGGTTTGTCTGATGGTTTAGCGTGGGGAGGCAGTTTGATCGGTTTTAAATTTTGGCCATTTGCTCTTGGACGCATTATGAGTCATCTCCTCACAACTTTACCTATTTTCTTCCTAATTGCAGTTTCAACTTCCTTCAATTCTTGGTTAATTGTTGCATTTGCCACTGTATTAGCGTGGCTGATGATTTTCAAATTTAAAGGTAGGTATTTTGAATAATCTGTTGAGAATGAGAATCAGTAATTCTGGAAAAAGGATAGATTGTGGGCAATACTTATGCTTCCTCTGGGGTGAAATACAATTTAATGGATCCCTTTAAGAAATTGGCGCAACGAAAGGCTAGATTAACTGCAAAAAATTTGAAGCGTTTAAAAATGCGTGAGGTTTCGGCCAGCCGAGGTGAATCGGCGTACGTTTGGGAAGAGCCGGATTCCTACAAAGCCTTTATGATAGAAGGTTTGGGCACAAAAAATAGAGTAGCTGATGAGGTCAGAAAATTTACTGGCAAATCTCACTATGATTCTATTGCTCAGGACACGGTAGCAATGATTGTTAACGATTTGATTGTTGTTGGCGCTGATCCACAAGTGGTCAGCGCGTATTTTGCGGTGGGAAGCTCAGATTGGTTTGCTGATGAAGAGCGTGTCCAAGATCCGATCAATGGTTGGGCAAATGCCGTTAACTTTGCTGGCGTGTTTGGGGTGGTGGTGAAACGCCGACCCTCAAAGAGATTATTGAACTAAAGGCAGTCGATCTTTCTGGTTCAGCGATCGGCATTATTCAGCCAAAGGCAAGATTAACCTTGGGTGATAAGTTAACCCCTGGAGATGCGATTGTTCTAGTTGAAAGCAATGGTATTCACGCAAATGGGCTGACTCTAGCTAGGGCGATCGCAGAAAAATTACCCTCTAGATACGCCACTCTCCTTCCCAATGGTCAGAGTTATGGTGAAACGTTGCTTGCTCCCACTCATATTTATGCGAAGCTGGTTAGGACAGTGTTTGAAGCAGGGTTAGATATCCATTACATGGTTAATATTACTGGGCATGGCTGGAGGAAGCTAATGAGAGCAAATAGGAAATTTTCCTACATTATTGAAGAATTACCTCTTGCACAGCCCGTATTTCAATTTATTCAAGAACAATCAGGAGCAGATGACGCCGAAATGTTTGGCAACTTTAACATGGGGGCTGGTTTTGCAATTTTTATGCCTGAGAGTGATGCTAAAAAAGCGCGGGATACTATCAGGAGTAAGCTTGGTTTGCATTCGGTCATTGCTGGTTTTGTTGAGGAAGGATCAAAACAGGTCATTATCAGACCTAAAAACCTTGTGTTTAAAGCTGAGAGTTTGGGGGTTAGGTGAGACTCTTGTTCCAAATAAATCAGGTCTAACATGGATAATCTCAAAGCTTATCATCCAGTAGTCTCCCAAATCCTTCAACTTTTAAGGGATACTAATTGTTGGTTTGAAACCTTTGAACACTCTCCCGTTCGCACCAGTGAAGAAGCCGCCAAACTTCGGGATGGCTATACTTTGCAGCAAGGCGCCAAAGCTCTTGTCTTTAGAGTCAAAATATTCAACTCAAACAAAAAATTTGTGATGTTAGTTGTTCCGGGTGATGCACGTTTTAACACTAACAAAGTCAAAAAATTATTTTCTGCCAAAGATATTCGCTTTGCGACAGAAGAGGAAGTTATTCAACTGACAAATGGGGTCCTACCAGGTGGAGTACCGCCCTTTGGCAATCTTTTTGATTTAGCGGTAATTGCCGATCCAACCCTATTTGAGAATGAGAAAATAATTTTTAATGCTGGAGACAGAAGCTTTTCTGTGGCGATGCGGTCAGCAGACTATAAAGAAATTGGTAAGCCTCAGATTACTTCTATTATTTAAATAAATCATCGATCTAGGCTAGCATTTTAAGCTTCGAGTTGTAAAATGAGGCTACTATGGAATCACTTTTATTGAACAACGGTAAGAAAATACCCAAATTAGGTCTTGGTACTTGGCGCTCAGATCCGGGCCAAGTGGCCAAAGCAGTTGAGCACGCTCTTACTCAGCAGGGTTATCGTCATATTGATTGTGCTGCTATTTACGGTAACGAACCAGAAATTGGTACTGCTTTCAAAAAAGTCTTTGCTTCGAAACAAATTAAACGATCAGATGTTTTTATTACCAGTAAACTCTGGAATACCAACCATCATCCTGATAAGGTTGAAGCCGCCTGCAGTCAAACTTTACAGAACCTGCAACTAGAGTATTTAGATTTATATCTAATTCATTGGGGAATTGCTTTTGCGGACACTGATGGTTCTGAACCAGTCGGTAAAGATGGTTTCGAAAAGACTCAACCAGTCTCAATCCAGCAAACTTGGCAGGCGATGGAACAGTTAGTTCAGAAAGGTCTAGTCAAGAGTATTGGTGTGGCTAACTTCACTGCACCGATGATCTTAGACTTACTTTCATATGCAAAAGTTAAACCAGCTATCAACCAAATTGAAATTCATCCGTACAATTCTCAAGAAGAATTAATCGCCTACTGCCAGCGGAATAAGATCCAAATTACCGCTTACTCTCCTCTTGGCTCCGCTTCAGCAGGAGAAAGTGGCCCCTTGCATGACCTCGTTATTACTGATATTGCTCAGAAACATAAAAAAACACCAGCCCAAGTTTTGATTAGATGGTCAATTCAAAGGGGTTTAAGTGTTATTCCCAAAAGCACACATTTGCAAAGAGTTGCAGAGAATAGCCAAATTACCGATTTTAAACTGACAAAAAAAAATATGGTTCAGATTAGTACTCTCAACAAGAACATTAGATTTGTTGATCCCTCACAGTGGTGGGGCGTGCCGTATTTTAAGTAAGATCATCCCTCAAAATGCTGTGTTTGCCTGAATTGACTTTTATTGAGGAAAAACTTGCAAGTACGTTTTTCCCTCTAACTGATCAAGCGTATACTCCCCCATCTTTACTCTAATCAACCGCTCCACTTCATACCCAACGCGTTCGCACATTCGTCTGACCAAGCGATTCCTACCCTCGGTAACCGTGATACTCAGCCAGCAACCAGGTTGGTCGGCGTCTAACTGTTCTAGTTCTGTTGGCACGGCAAAGCCATCTTTCAGTCTGACACCTCTTTTGAGCGAGTCATAGGCCTTGGGAGAAATTTCACGATCAAGTTTTACGTGATAGGTCTTGGGTACTTCAAACTTGGGGTGGGTGAGCTTATAGGCTAAATCACCATCATTGGTGAGCAGCATTAAGCCTTGACTTCCCATGTCTAAACGGCCAACCGGATAGAGTCGCTCTGAGTGTTTTGGAATTAATGACAGGACATTCTTTCTACCCAACTCGTCAGAGGTAGTGGAGACATAGCCGATTGGTTTATTGATCAGATAGTAGACAAACTTTTCAGCCGTACTGTTGACGGCGTGACCATCAATGGCGATCACGTCAGTTGGTTTTACCCGCTCGCCAATTTTGGCGGTGGCACCATTGATAGTGACTCTGTTAGCAGCTACCATTTCTTCGGCTTTTCTTCTGGAAGCAATACCTATTTTTGCAAGATATGCGTGAATTTTGGGGTTAGGATTGTCTGACATCTCTGTGCCATTATACTCGATCAAGCGGTATAATAAAAATTATGAAAAATGTGAAAGAGATTGTTATTTTGCGGGCAACGGTGTTATCAGCCATTCGTGTTTTTTTTGACAGCCAAGGATTTTTGGAAGTTGACACGCCCTTAATGGTTGCCGCTCCCGATACCGAGCCGACAATTGAACCCTTTCAGACAACTTGGCATGAGTCCGGCCAGAGCCACCAGGCCTATCTTATCCCCAGCCCGGAGTTTTTAATCAAACGGTTGCTGGCAGAAAAGGTTGGCAATCTCTATCAATTGGGTAAAAGTTTTCGCAACTACGAACCCAGCCAAGCTCAACACAATCCTGAGTTCCAGTTGCTAGAGTGGTACCGGGCAAACGCTGATTACACCGATATCATGACTGATTGTGAAAACCTACTACATTTCACGATTTCACGCTTGGGAAAGCAAGTCGTAGACTTCAGTTACCAAGGTAAAAAAGTAGATGTAACTAAACCTTGGGAGCGACTTTCCGTTTCTGAAGCGTTTCAAAAGTATGCTCAAATTGATCAGGAAACATTATTAGACGAGACAACTTTAGTCGCCGCTGCCGCCAAAAAAGGCTATTCAACTGTTGATGCCAGCTATGACGATCTTTTCTATCAGATCTTGCTCAATGAAATTGAGCCGCACTTAGGTATCACTAAACCAACTTTTTTATATGACTACCCACTCTCACAAGCGGCACTGGCTCGTAAAAAGCAGAAGGATCCGCGCCTAGCCGAACGGTTTGAGCTGTATATTGCGGGCCTTGAGCTAGCCAACGCTTTTTCAGAACTAACCAATTGGCAAGAGCAGGAAAAGCGGCTTCAGGCTCAACTAAAAACACGCCAAAAGAATGGCCAGCCAACTTGGGACTATGATCGCGACTTGATTGAGGCGCTTAAAAAGGATTTATCACCAACTGGCGGCATTGCCCTGGGTGTTGATCGACTCATCATGCTGCTGGCCGATGCCGCTGAGATAACTACAGTACTACCCTTTTCGGCTGCAAAACTTTTCAATCTGGAGAAGGTGATATAATTCAGTCGTTATGTCGACAATCAAAGCCGGCGTTGTTCGCAAAGGCATGTACTTGCTTTTTCGTGGTCAACCAAGCCAAGTCACCAAAACTGAGTTTCATAGTCCCGGCAAGGGGTCAGCGGTGATGCGAGTCAGGCTCAAAAATTTCCAGAACGGCACTACCCAAGAGTTCACCTTTAAATCGAATGAATCGCTCGAGGAAATAGAGGTCAATAGCATGGAAATGCAGTTTCTCTATCAAGATGAATCTGAGGCGGTGTTTATGGATCCGCGCAGCTTTGAGCAGATCAGCGTTCCCAACAGTTTGATGGAAGAGGCAACAGGTCTCTTAAAGCCAGAAACAACCGTCTATGTCCAAGTCTATGATGAGCGGGCAATTGGTATTAGCCTGCCTTCTAAAGTAACTTTGAAAATTACTCACACCGAGGATTCAACCGCTGGCAACACCGTCGGCCAAGCCAAAAAAGAGGCTGAACTGGAAACTGGTTTGAAAGTGTATGTACCAGTGTTTGTTAAAACTGGTGAGTTAGTGATTGTTGATACAGCGACAAAAACCTATGTATCTAGGGCCTAAACTATTTTCTTCCAAACGGATCTGCAATGCCATCAACAGGCCAGCCATTAATTTGGTAGATGAAGTCAAGTCGTTGACTGAAAACGTGTGAAATAATTTCGGCATTTTCTAGTTCCACAAGCGCCTCAGTAATTGTTCTAACAGACGGTGAGTGGTTCATACTGTTAAGTAATTCTTGTTCAGTACAACCTTTTTTTGCCTTGATTAGCTGATCAACAATAATTGCTTTTATGCCACTTAATCGATTGATTTTTTCTTGAATTATTGTGGTGACAATCAATGTTTCTTGATTATGAGGTTTTCGATGATTGTCGGGAAAATCTGGCACAGACTGAGTATACCATTCACTTGGTTTTCGTCTTAACTACTTCTGGGTTATAATATCCTTGTTTCAAATAAAAATTGCGCCAGTAGCTCAGTTGGATAGAGCAACTGCCTTCTAAGCAGTAGGTCGTGGGTTCGAATCCCGCCTGGCGCACAGCATCTTTTCATTCCAAGTGATGCCAATTCTTCAATACGGAGTCAACATTACCATCCAGAAACTGTTGTAGATACTGCTCTTTGGATTGAAGGCCAAATATGTACTGGCTACTTCTCATTACCACAGCCATGCGAACTGGTAAAAATAATATTCCAGCCACAATCAACCCGATCACCAACCACTTTAGATTGATTTTTCTCTCCCTCCACCACTTTTTCAGCAGATAAATCATCAGTATTGTTGCTGTTACAAATCCTGAGAGAGCGTAGCGCACTGACAGGGGTGGTAGATACCACCAAATTAATAATTGTGTCAGCGTGAAGAGTGACAGGACAAATAGTTGCCTGTTTTGCCGGATTTTTTTCCAGTACATTATCATCAGTGGCAACAACAAGATTAGAGTTGGTGACGTGTATTCTCTGGTCAAGAGCACTTCAAATGGCAAAAGTAGTAACTGGAGTGTTTTTAGCAAGATATAGTTCAACGGGCTAGATGTGCCACCAATTTGCGACAATTTTCCGACGTGTTCGAAAGCTGAGTAAAAAGGATTTCCTGAAACGGCAAAACTAAACCAGTAAAAGGGAACGGCAAGTAATAGGCTGACGATAACAAAATTAATGGCGGCGCTTTTGCCTTTTTGCATTAGCGCAATCAGTGTCATAGTGGGAAGCAAAGCAACAGAGAAAAACTTGCTAGCCAGTGATGCGCCAAACACTAAACTAGACTTTGAGATTGAATGTCTAGACTTTCCTAGCAAAAAGTACAGGGCAGAAATTTCCCAAAAGACTTTGGCCACATCAATGTAAAAGCTGCTGACTTGCCAACTAATTACTTGGAAGCTAGAGATCAGTAACATGGCCAGCAAAGCGTGAATTCGGCTCAAGAAATTTCTGCTTAACAAGTAACTGCTCAGGATCAGGCCAAGCCCAAAAAGATAGGCAACCAATTTGGCACCCAACTCCCCCGCTGCAGCGAAACCGAGATAAAAAATGCTATCCGAGAACTGGGGATTAAACGATTGGTAAAAGTTTGGGTCGCCCAAAAAGTGGTGGCCGTTGGTGACGACTTTAGCCAGTGGCAAGTGATACCACAGAGCATCAAATCCAGTCTCGGGTGTAAAGACTTGCAGGCCGTGGAGGAACCACCACAACCCAATCAACAAGCCCAGAGATTTTTCTAGCTTCGTAAACTTAGGGAATATTTTGAAAACATGGAAAGCGGCGGCAATGATCAGTATTGCTGGCAAAATCAATAACGAACTTAGCCAAGGATAAAAGACTCCAGTAAAACCGGCGACAACCGCAACTGCCCCACTGCACCACAAACTGAGTATCAGCCACTGTCCCAGTTTGTTGACTGTTGGTAAACGCCACATCTTCAATTCCTCTTTCTTGTCTAGTAGTTTATAATATCCGAAGCCAGATGAAAATTGCGAGTCTGGAAAATGGTGCTTGTAGCTCAGTTGGTTAGAGCGCTCCCCTGTGGCGGGAGAGGTCGCGGGTTCGAGTCCCGTCTGGCACCCAAAACACTGGGACACCGTTCAAAATGGGCGCGTTTTTTGAGTTACTATAACCAATACATCAAACTAATTAACAACACTAACTTAGTCAATCGAGCAAAACGGCATTTCTGATTAGGCCTAGCAGAAATTGTAATAGTATACCAACCCAGAGGTAG
>PFDH01000064.1:0-147 GCA_002772705.1 Candidatus Pacebacteria bacterium CG10_big_fil_rev_8_21_14_0_10_44_11
GCAACACTAGTGAACTGCTCACGCCTCTTAACTTATGGACGCCACTCTTTTTGTTACTAATTTTAACTTTGGGGGTGCTCAGCTATTTCCAATGGCAAAGACAAAAGAGAATCACTATCCTCTTTGGCTGGGGCTGGGCCGCCATCA
>PFDH01000064.1:171-351 GCA_002772705.1 Candidatus Pacebacteria bacterium CG10_big_fil_rev_8_21_14_0_10_44_11
TCGCTATCAATGGCATGCTCTATGAACACTGGCTCTATCTGCCCTTAATCGGTTTTGTGATTGCGATGTATGGTTTGCTTGAATTTTTTTTCGAAAAATTTTTAACCTCAAAAGTTTTATTTTATCTCATCTCAACCATCCTACTGCTCTTTTCTGTACTGACTATCCGCCAAAACTACC
>PFDH01000064.1:397-8033 GCA_002772705.1 Candidatus Pacebacteria bacterium CG10_big_fil_rev_8_21_14_0_10_44_11
CAGTTCACCGACTCAGCCAGGATTCACAATAATCTGGCTATGACTTATGCTGATCGACAACAATTAAATAAGGCCTTGGAGCACTATCAACTGGCGCTCAACTATGGGCAGCCATATCCTCAGATTTATCACAACATGGGCAATACCTATGTGGCTTTAAATGAGCTGGACAAAGCCGAAGCCAATTATAAAAAGGCGCTTGAACTGGAGCCCCAATTTTTTCATACCTACCCTTTTTTAATTAAACTGTATTTGACAGAAAAAAAATATCCTGAGGCTTTGCAAGTGGCCGACCAAGCACTGGCTTTCTATCCAGAAATGCCCGACTATCAAATGTTGAAGCTTCAAGTCTTGGCAGCTAGTGGAGATACGCAAAACTTTGAGAGCTACAAGCAAGTGCTATTAACACTCTATAAAACCAATTCGACTGCCCAAAGAATGATCAATTCGCTACAGCTGACGCAAGAATAGGCTGGTATGGTGGAGGCGTGAGTCTTAGTGATTGGTTGTTGGAGTTATTTTTTCCAAGATGGTGTTGCCATTGCGGCAGTTATGGTGAGCTGTTGTGCGCCGACTGTTTCAATCAAATCGAGTTTTCTGTTGAGATTGTAAAAACAGAAAATCTGGATTCTCTGAGCTCTTTGACTGTTTTTAATGCCATTGGTCGAGATCTGATCCACGCCCTTAAGTATGCCTCGGTTAAACAAGTAGCCATTACTTGTGCCCGAATGATGTACCTGTATGGAAAAATTCCTGAAGTAGATATACTTACCGCCGTACCACTCCACCCACATCGGCAAGCACAAAGAGGTTTTAACCAAGCCAAAGAAATTGCAATCGAATTAGCTAGATTGTTGAAGCTGCCATATCTAGAAATCACCGAGCGGGTGGTTCACACAACAAACCTGGCCAAAGTTAGTTCACGTCAGCAACGGGCAAAAACAATTCAAGGTCAGTTTAGGTTAGGGGAGTTTGACCATACTTTGGTAGCAAACAAACGGGTTCTTATTATCGACGACGTCTGGACAACGGGCGCAACATTGCAAGAAGTTGCTCTGACAATAAAAAAATTACCAGTTGTAAATATAGCTGGTTTCGCTTTCGCTCACGAAACATAAACTCTAAACGTGATAAAATACCTTGATATGATACATAATGAAAATTTTGATGATAGTTTAACAGCTGCGCTTACAGACAGAGAGGTGTATCAACGATTGGGAGCGGGTATTGTCAATGAAGCTGGTTCGGCAGTTAACTTGGATGAAGCTGGTATATTTTACGATCGTGCTCAGTTATTATTACAAGACTTAAGTAATCAAGGAGTAACTAGAGGAAACATAATTGACAAAATCCATTATTTTATGAACCACATTCGAGAAGATTCAAATCCAAATAGTGACCTTGATAATCAATCTCTCAGACAATTTTGGACAGATTTAACCATCGAAGCCAGTAAGATTAATCAAACTCAACAAACACAAAGTCAGGAAAATATTCAACCTCGTGGTCTTGGGCAAAGAATTTTAGGTTGGTTATCTGGTCCTCGCAAACAAAATATCCACCCCTAGTTCTATCTTTTTGCCCCTTTTCTTGATATAATGTGAGCTCTTGGGGATGTATTGCTTTGACGTGATACGCTCATTAACATCGGCAGACCGTCTTCGATCCATAGACGTAAAACAGGTTCAAAACACAACTGCAAATTCATTTGTCAGTAAAGCTCGTGAAACAGTGAGCAACTTTGTTGCTTCATTATTCCCTGCTCCAAATTACGCTTTCGCGTAAAATGGCATTCATTCGCCCGTTCTCACTGATGACGGCGGATGGGTGAAAACCCAATCAGTGTGACAATCGTCTCGTTCTATCCGAGATGAAATAAGCCTTTGATAGAGATCGCTGGGTCGAGTTTGGTTACTCTCCTCATTCAGCCTTAATCAAAGAGTAACCTACGTCTGTAGATGTTGTTAGTGTTCTGTTGCGGACAGGGGTTCATTACCCCTCATCTCCACCAAACTTAGCCAATATATTCTTCGGCAGCGTTTTTTAGGATCTTTTTTATTTCGTCTTCAGTATATTCGTTGCTGATCCATTGAATTGGCGACATTTCAAGATCTTCAAAGTATGTCAAAGGTTCTAGAATCCATCGTTCTGCTACGTTATACCGCTTTACTGCCTCAGAAATTCCTTGGGCAAGAGTAGTTTTATGCTGGTCAAGACAAACCGCAATATCACAGTAATCGCGCCAGGTAGCCCTTCTGCCCAAAATGTATAGTTTGGTTGAAAAAATATCCTGATATGCCGCTAACTTCGAAGAGTTAAACGAAACACTTGGATAAAGAAATGGTGCTGTATCTTGAAAAAGGATAATTTTTACTTGATCGGCAAAGACCGTATACTGGGTATCAGACAGCAGTTGCTGCTTTAGTTAATACGAACTGAGTAAATCTTTAATCGTGTCGGCATTGGCTTTGACAAAATGATAGGTAACAAAGTCAAGATCATACGACTTTCTGTGACCCAATTGTATAGCCAAAGCAGATCCACCAACTAGAACGCCAATTTCAGCTCCTCCCAACAAAGTTAGAATTTGTAACTGATCCTGGCTAATTGATTCAGAATGAAGTGGTAACATAGTCGTCTGGATTAATAGTTGTATCTATTTGTAGCAGATAATCTTTCACAAAATGAAAACTCTTAGCTAGATAGGTTTTGCGTGGTTGATCAACAAAAACTGTCTTAATTTCATCTTCGGAATAGATAGTTTTTAACCATCGATAGTCATCTAGATCTCCAAATTGAAGTACCTGATGGATAATGTACTTTTTGTGTTTCTCTTTGTCTAAGTCATCGGAATTAACGGACCAAAAAAGGTGCTTTTTATCTGGTGGAATTAAATCCATAGTTACTATATTCTACCAAAATTAGCTTGAAATTTCAGGACTAGAATTTTTTTTCGAAATAAGTTTATCCGAACTCAGCTCTGTTCTGATGCTACAATGCAGTCATCAAGTCTATCTATGAACATTGCCATTCTTGACTCCGGCGTTGGTGGTCAATCTATTTTAGCAGGACTAAAAAAAGTGGCATCCCAACATCACTACACGTATTTTGCTGATCACAAAAACTTCCCTTACTCGACTAAATCAGTCCAAGAACTACAAAAAATTGCCGAAGAAAATGTTAGCCAACTAATTGCTGAAGGTGCAGAACTAATTGTGATTGCCTGTAATACTTTAACTGTAGCCGCTCTTGATCAGCTGAGAAAAACCTTCCCCACCATTCCATTCATCGGCACTGTCCCACCGGTCAAAAAAGCAGCTGACACTCTGCCACCTTCAGCAAAGATAATCGTTGTATCTACCAAGCACACAGCAAAAAGTCAGTATCTGAAAAATCTGATCCAACAACATAGTAAAGGTCAGCAATTTATTTCAATTGGCACCACCCAGTTAGTTAAAGCAGTTGAAAATAATGATTCAGACCAAGCTCAACATATCTTGAAAGAACTCTTCGCTCCCTATAGCAAACAAAGGGTCAGTGCCGTCATCATCGGCTGCACTCATTTTTCATTTGTTAAACAAGAAATTAGAAATTGTTTTCCCTATCCAATACAGATTTTTGACTCAGTTGAGGGTATTACCAAACAACTTCAAAGAATCACCAAAAATGAGAGTATTATTCAAACCGGTTTAAGCCCAAGTTTTTGCTGTAGCTAAAACTGCGGACAAAGTACCAAATACAAGCACTCAGCCAGAGCAGGTTTAAACCAAAGCTGATTGCCATCATTTGTAGATCAATAACCCCGCCATTTAACAAACTGCGCATACTCTCCAAAATGTAGGTGGTTGGAATCATCAAAGAAATTGGCTGCACCACAGCAGGTAATTTAGACAGGGGAAAGTAAATCGCGCTGAATGGCAATAAAATTCCAGGCAGGGTCCAGATCACGGTTTGCACTTTTTGGCCATAACGCAAAACAATTCCAGCTGAGATAAAGCCCATCCACCAACCGGTCATCATTGTCCCCAAGAAAAATACCAACAGCCACCAGCCAAGTTGAAAAGCGTTGACGGTGTACAAGAAATAAATAGCCGGCACTAAAAAAGTCATCGAAATTAAGGTTTTGAGCACCGATAACAACAACACGGCCACTACCCACTCTTTTAACATCAATGAAGTTGCAAAAATATTGACTAAGTTTCTATTCCAAATTTCGTCTAATAAGTTTCTGGAAACTTCAGCTTGCGAGCGCCAAATCACGTTCCACAAAATTAAACCCATCAAAATTGTGACGACGACATTTGTCGAGCCAGAAGCTTCTGACAGCCATCTGCTTGTCACTCCCCAAAGGATGGTGTCAATAATTGGCCAATAGATCATGTCACTCACCAAGTCAAAGTCTCTGACTACTGGGTAGAGATGACGTAGCGCTAGGGCTGCAATTCTATTCCATTTCATAATTTTTGCTTTTGATCGCTCATACTCAAAAAGTAGTCTTCAAGTGTGGGTGTATCAATGCTTATTTGCTCATACTTAATACCCTCTGCCGCTAGTTTTAGCAAAAACTCAGCAATTTTTTGTTCGTCTAACTCAATTTCAATTTCTCTATTTTCAACTTTCGAAACTAAACCCATTTCTTTAGAAAATCGCTCAGTCCGCTTCAGGCCATCTTTCATGGTCAGGTGCATCCGGCTCAAGCTCACCGACTTCGCTAAATTACTTGGCGTATCAATTATCACTACTTTGCCGTTTCTCAAAAATACCACTCGGTCACACACCACACTGACCTCGTCCATGTTGTGGGAGGTATACAAAATGCTGGTTTTAAATTCTTTTTGCTGTCGCAAGATAAACTCTCTAACTTGGTGAGCAATGTCCGGATCAAGCGAAGCGGTTGGCTCATCTAAGAGCACTACTTTAGGGTGAGGAATAAAAGCTTTGGCCAACATAATTCTGGTCACCTGACCAGCTGATAACTGGTTCATAGTTTTATTGCGCTGATCCCAGACACCAAAAAATTCCAGATAGTGTTGAACCCGTCGCTCAAAGATCTTGCCCATCACGCCATACATCCACCCATAGACACGCAAGTTTTCCATCACGCTTAAACGCCAAGGCATTGAAATATAAGTACTAGAAAATGTCACCGTTTCTAAAATTTCACTCCGATGCTCAAAAAAGTCCTTGCCAAAATATTCAATTTTGCCATTGGTTGGGGTGAGCACGCCAAGCAACATCGAAATTGTGGTTGATTTGCCAGCGCCATTTGGACCTAGCAACCCTAATATTTCGCCGTCATGCAGCTCAAACGAGACATGATTAACTGCCACAAAAGGCTTGGCCCCTTTCTTTTCAGGCGGATAGACTTTGGTTAAGCCAGAGACAGTTAGACTGTTTTTCATACATCAATTCCTCATACTGCCTAACAGGCTAAAACATTTCTGAAGGGTATCTGAGTTGCTGACGGGGATACTAGAATCTAGTATCAACTTGACGAAGCAACTCAGCTAAGCTTGGAGAAGGTGCCAAGCGTCCCGAGGAGAAATGTCTTAGACTGTTTTTCATAGCACAAAATGCCCTAAATAATCTGCATCATTTAAAGCAAAAACACTAATTTAACAAATTACTTGGTAAGTTTTGGAGCGTTGTGCTTGACCTTCCCCCAAATCCATCGAGCCAACAACAATACCGGAAGCCATATAATAGCGTAAACACCAATCCAAATCAAGAAGTAAACCAAGCCAAAGCCAGTGCCTTGCAGTGAAAACCAAGCCTCTTGCAATACATCCATCACTGGTCGGGGCCCATCACCGGTAAAGTAGTACTCCCGGTTAGAAACAGAGATGTTCATCGTGGCGTACTGCACGCTTTCTGCAACCGAACTAGCTGATTGCTGCAACCGTGTTATCTGCCGGTCAAGCTGTGCAATCTGAAGTTGGATGCTTCTCTTTTCTGCATCAGTTTTGGCTGCATCCAGATTAATTTCTAGCTGAGCCTTCTGATCCTCAAACGACTGGATTTGCTCGTCTAAAGAAACCACCTGACCCGTTACATCCTGAGCACTAACGTTGGCAAACACAACTTTTTGAACATTTTGCGTCACTCTATCTACTGCCTCGTCGAACTTTTCTACGGGAACTTTCGCCGTAATACTACCATAAACATACTGATTTTTGCCTGTCCCCTGATCATACGAAAGCACCACCCCATTGATACTGGCAACATAGGCTTTGACAGAATTTAAGTATTCATCAACATTACCAACAACGACTGAGTGCGAAGAATATTTTTGAACCGATCGATCGGTGTAATCCAAAGCGTTGTCAGTACTCGGGTATGGATAGTAGTCTGGCATTATGCCGATACTTTCCCGACCCATCATTCCGCCCTCGCCAGTTGAACCAACGCTCGGACTGGTCAATTTACCTTGCAGTGGCGCCTCATCCCACATCATTAAAGAGCCCATCTGAAAGCCTGTTTGTTGAAAAACAAACCACATCAGAGTGGCAGAAATGACAGCTAGAGCGGCTACAGCAAGAATGATGTTTTTCTTGAACATAGGGCTCTAGTATAACAGATCGTTCAATTCGGGTTAAGTGACATTTCGCGTTGGTTTTTGGAGTTGTTTTTGCTTCAGAAACGCCGCAATAATTTGTCGTCTCTGAAAGAGCGTGGTACCACGGTGACGATCAATATGTCGTTGAATTTGGGTATTAATACCACCTTCAATTCGGTTTGACGTGTTGGGAATTTCCGGAAAGTGAATGTACTGAAAAAGGTTCGGGAAGGCATGTTTGAGATGCGAATGGGCAGCGTGTAATCTGCCATGTGTGTAGTGCCATTTTCGCCGCCCAGTCGGAGTTTGTACATCTTGGTAGGTTCGCTCTGCGAGAAATTCTTTGTACTCCACATACCACCATTTGTAGTCCATCAACCAGGCCTTGAGACCATCATTCGTTTTCACCAAGATGATGTCACTAACCACTTTTTTGAACTCCTGAGCAGCGGTGGTTTCAGGATATTTTGTGAGTAAGATATTCACTTGGTGAATGACATGAAATTGGCAACGTTGGATGATGACTCCAGGCCATCTTAGTTTGATCGCTTTGATCATGCCCTTTTGGCCATCGCAGACAATGGCGAACGGAAATACAGAAATCTGTTCAAAAAGTGCCAACCAAGTGGAGAAATTTTCTGCATACGTAAACAACCAGTTCACCACATAGTTTGTCGACGATTGGGCAATGAGCACTGTGGCTCCAAATTGGACGTAGTAGCCATCAATGATGAATACTTCACCAGACTGCGTCACTGTTTGCGCAAGAATTTCTTGATTGCGAAATGGTGCGAACCATCGGTCGAGTGTTCGGCGATGAATACGATGTTTGTTTGCAAAATCACTTAAAGTGAATTTACTCAGTAACCATGACTCATATACTTTTTGGTGGTTTTCTTGGGTAATATCTCCACGCTTTCTGGTGTCAGATATCCCACAGTTGATGCAGCGATAGCGCTGTGAACCGCTTTTGTTTTTGCCCCATTTCTGCAACACATTTCCACATTTTTTGCAACGTTTTTTTTCATAGAACGGATAGTTTAGCACTTTAAAAGTGCTAATTATGCCGCTTTTGATTGA
>PFDH01000047.1:0-7146 GCA_002772705.1 Candidatus Pacebacteria bacterium CG10_big_fil_rev_8_21_14_0_10_44_11
CGGTTAAGAGAAACTAATTCACTCACCCGTAAGCCGGTAGAGAAGAGGACTTCCAAAACTGCCTTGTCACGTAAGCCAGTTTTTGATGACAATTGCGGTTGCGCCAACAACAGCTGCATCCGGTCAGGACTCAAAAATTGCATCTGATGCGCCTCGGCTTTGGGCAAGTCAATTTTTTCTGGGTGCAACACCGGCACATCATTTTTGATCAGCCACTTCAGCCAAGAGCGAAGCGCAATAATGTAGTAACTTTGCGTGCGTTTGGAAATTGACCGGCCAATTGAATCGACATGTCTGGATAAATGGACGCGCCATTGACGAATTAAATCTAGGTCTAATTCCTTCAAATCCTTTTTTCCTTCAGCCTCAAACCACTCGATGAAGCGCAACAAATAGGCGCTGTAGTTGCGGATGGTTAACCGGCTCAGATTCCGCTCAACCTCCAGATGTTCCATAAACCCTGTGAAGGCTGCTCTGGGATTAGTCGAAAGGTTACTCATATGTTGACTTTGTATCTGCAATTAAATTATTAGTGTTGCCCAGATCTATATCATCAGGTTAGGGTAGGGGAATCAAAATGCCTGGTCTTCTCTGCCATGTACCAGGGGGGCAGCCCGTTCTCTTCAAACATTTATTTTTATGTCGCACAATATCTAAACCAGGCTCAGTATAGAGAGTCTATGAAGAACCGTCAACTTGGCCAAAACATTGTCAAAAGAAGTGTCAAAAAAAGTTCCAGATCTGAATCTGGAAACAAACCTAGACTCAAACATTCTAGCTGCAGTTTCCTCAAGTAAATAAGAATCACTGGCAACGGCGCCAGACAGAGAGAAAAATCGATCCCGTCAACGGCTCAAAAACGGCTTGAAATCAGAATCAACTAGTAAGTGTTCAGCAACACTCAATAAACACAACCATTTAGCCTCAAGCTAAGCAAATAAATCTCCAGGCTAAAACAAGCCCCTCAGATGCCCAAAATCGGCAGTTTATCAATGTAGGTGAGGGTATATTCATTGATATATAAATCTATTTCCTATATTGACAACACAAATAAGCTGGCTGGGACAACAGTGCGCAGCAAATTACAATTTAAAAACACCCCCTCCCGGTATTTTTGATTTACGTCGTAAAAGTAATATTGTGCGACGTAATAGAGATCCCTTTTCAGCCGTTACCAACTTCGCTCACGAACAGTAGTAGAGTGGAGTTGATTAGCAGCTCCATCAAATACATTGAGGTTCGGCAATGTGCATTCACCCTAACTATCGCTCTGTCTTGAGCAAAATCCAACTAGTTTGATCGTTTCAGCTCTGTTCGACCTCTCTTGGGCAAGCTTGATTACCAGGCGTGAGATCTAGAATATGGCATTCGGGTTATTTCTGTTTTCCTACCCTGACGTCTGGAGGAGTGTGCGGTAATATTTCCCTCTCGACGTGAGGTCTGGATAGTTTCATTGCTGTATAGGTCGTGAAATCGATTACTTTACTTGATTTAGCCTGGCGATCCAACCTAGAGGCCTATAATATTTCACACTTATCCACACTCTTATCACCTATATCAAACTATATCACTTCTCTATTTTTAGCCTGGTGACTTCTCTTTTTACCAACTATCACTTCCCTTTTTACTGCGGTTTTTTTTCGATGACTGCAACTAATTAAGCTGTTTGTTTATTTTCATTTACTGCTAGACTAGCCAGCTAACACCCAGGCTTGAGTTGACCCAATGATACAAATTACCCCAAACTTAGCCTGGTACTCCCCTGGCCTCCAGACAACACCAGGCGGGATCCAGGCGTGAAAAATCCCCTCTTTTTTGGACTGTTACTTGAGATCTTACTTCAACGGAAAAAAACCTAAGAATAAAATGGCAATAAAAACTGCTACTAGTAGAAACTCCATTAGGGCTCGGACAAAGAGCCGACCCATCAGATAACTTCGCAAAACGCTCAACCCGACATACAAAAATGACATGATGAAGAGCGCATAGTACCAGACAGAAAATGGGATAAATGACAACACCAACGCCAACTCAGTTATTAACAAAGTTAAAAATAAAGTCAGCGCCATCACTTCCCGGCTGACCACCTTTTCTATCCGAACATCCCACAGCGACATAAAAATCAGCGGAAAGTGAACCAGGCCGATCAAGCCACAAGTGAGGTAAAACGGCAACCTGAGCGAGTAAATGGTGTTGGTAAACAAGAGCGAGGTCAGCAGCGTCATCCAGAGGCCAATGGCATGGGCAGCGTGGAGCAACTGGATCGTTCTTTCCTTTGCCACCGAGTAAATATTTGAAGTTAGAAAAATCGCGTACATGCCAATCGCAAAAACGGCCAAGATACTGAGGCGGGTTAAAAAGTTGGAGGGTAACAGAAAATAAAATAGACCTACCGCACCGGCATAAAAGGCCGGAAACGGCACAATCGTGAGCCATTCATGTTTCTGCAAATCTTCCCATAAAACAAAGACCGAGGCAAAGTAGGTAATCACCGCAAAGCCGGCCACACCGTAGTAGCGCCAATCAAGACTGAGGTACTGAACTACCAAGAGCAGTAGACTTAAAAAGATGGCTGTTAGAACAAATTTTTCTCTTCTTCTCATCTTGTTTTTGCTGGTTTAAGCAACCGGCGGAGCTGAGGCAACGGCCGAAGGCTTCCAAGTAGTAAATACGTCCTCAATATCGTCGTTTTCCTCTAAAGCTTCAATCAGTAATTGGAGTGCACCGGTGTCAGTTGCTGTAACTTCCATGGTCATCGTCGGTTCAAAACCTTGACCATCAGCCGAGCGGTGAAACATATACTTGGCAGCACCCGGACTGGCCATCGAAGCGCCGTGGCGAGACAAAATAAACTTGACCTCACCACCAGTGCGATTCAAATTATCAGTCACGGCTTGAATAATGAGCGCCACTCCACCCGGACCAAAAGCTTCGTAGGTGACCTCTTGAATGGCGGCGCCTTCCGCTCCCCGACCCATACCCTTGTCCATTGCCCGCTGAATTTTATCTTTGGGCATATTGGCTGCCCTAGCTTTGTCCAGCGCTAAACGCAGTCCCGGATTAAATTGAGGATTGTCCGACTTGCCTTCCTTAACAGCAATTCTGATCTGTTTAGCCAACTGAGCAAACACGTTTGCCCGCTTGCTATCCACCGCCTCCTTCTTGTTCTTAATGTTATTCCATTTGCTGTGTCCAGACATGGATCCTTTCCTACTCATATGAGTTATCAAGCTTGTATGGGCAGTCTGCAAAATTATTATATCAGTCTGGGGTCTGGTTTCCAAAGACGGCTTGAGCCGTTAAGAAGTTGTCTGTATACTCTAAAGAATATTTGGAAGGCGTCAGAATCTGGCCTGGAAAAAGAGTGGTTTTGTGGTCACACACAATTTCGCGATTGTCTGTTGACAGATTGAGCCGCTGCCGTTATCCTTTCCAGCGATAATCGACACATGTTTATGATTACACTCTCCAAACTCCGTGCTCAAGCCATTACCGCCGCTAAAAATGGTAATTGGCCTAGCGCTGTCGAGACTAATGAGCAAATTTTGCGCGAAACACCAACTGATATCAACGCCTTAAACCGACTTGGATTGGCCTATCTGCAGTTGGGTGATTCAAAACAAGCCACTGATTGTTTTAAACAAACGCTTCAACTGGACAAAACAAATAATATTGCCAAAAAGCAACTTGAGCGCATTTCTTGCAAACAAATGGCGGTGGCTCCCTCTTTTACCAGAGAACATTTTATCGAGGAACCAGGCAGAACTAAAATTGTTGAGCTGCACCGCCTGGCTGGCAAACCCGTGCTTGACCAATTAAGCTCAGGTCAAAGTTGCAACTTAGTGCTCAAAAAACGCTATATTTCAATCGAGACTAACCAAGGCGTGTACATTGGGGCTTTGCCCGAAGATTTGTCGTTCCGGTTGTCTAAATTAGTTTCGACCGGGAACACCTATCTTTGCCAAGTTCACTCGATCTCAAACAGTCAATGCTCTGTCTATCTTAAAGAGTTAACCCGATCCAAAAAAAACCAGGACATTCATTCTTTTCCACTCAATAAAACCAACATCAATCACGTTGCTGACTTGGACGATCGGTTTTTATTAGGCGATGATGAGATTCCTGTTCTGGCGCTGGATTCGGACGACGAAGAGGCTGGAAAAGATTTTATTGAAGTAGCCACCAGCGACCTGAGTGATCAAGATAATTAGCGTTTGTTAAGCCCATTGACCCGCACTCCCCAACTCCACAAGTCATTAGACTTGTTACGAAATAAAGAAACAATGCACTTTCACATCTATTTGGCATTTCTAATTCCGCAACAAGTCTATTCAAAGTTTGCTCCCAGAATTGCCACTACTGGTGCCCTAAAGGTGCCCTGGACACTCCTGTCTTCCTGTAGCTCAAACGGTACTGGCGAAAGGGTTTTGAGTTGATCAATCGCCGCTGTGCATTCAGGCACGGTCGGGTCATACAGCAATCGGCTATCAGTCAATGGCGTCGGATACTGCCCAAGTCTAACCACAAACCCGCCGTTCTTTTCAACAATTTCTGACAGGGTGGTCGCCAAGCCAGGTCGGTTAGTTGAGTTCAGGATGGCGATTCGGCACTCATCTCTGGCAGCAAAAGTGCCGCCGGTCTCTGAGCGAACCTTGTCCACCAGCTGAGTAATTGAGTCCAGTTTAACTGGCACGGATTGAAGTTTGACCAAGTACCAAGTGCGAAGTAACTGAGCTGAAAATTCATGGTTCCGGACTAGCGCCTGCCAAAAAGCACTTTTGATCTGATCAGAAAGCTCAGTTTGATCTGCTGACAAGCTGCCGCTTACCAGTTCTTCATCATCAAAAAAGACGCCAAAAACCCGGTTGAGAGTACCACGAAAATAGCGGTTATCTCTGGAATCAATCAATAGTAATGGATATATCGCACTTAATTTATATTTTCCATACTGGCCAGGTAACTCGACTTGCTCTTCTCCATTCAACTGGTAAAGGATGCTGTCTTTGAATTCAGGTTCGAGTTGGGCAACCAGCACCACTCCTCCGGCGGATTTGGGCAGAATAGCGATAGTTTGATTTTTGTCTGGAGCTAAAAGTCTGGGGACAATACCCCAAACCAAGATCAACCAAAACAACCAGCCGCCAACGCCAATCATTAGCAGCCACAGCAGCAAACCTTGCCAACCGTTGCTTTGGCTAACCGACCTGGGTTTTTTTATTGAGCGTGAGCGTTTTTTGGGCAGCAGGCGGTGCTTGGGCTTCCAGATTGAACGAGAGCTTGTGGCTGGTTTTTTACGCTGAGCCCGCCCTATCCGCGGCCTTACCCGTGATTGGCGGATCGCCACCGACTTAGATGAACGCTTGGCAGGCAATTTTCTTCTCATGGTTGGATTTTTTCAATTTCGTTCGGCGGCCAATTGGGAACCGCCATGCAGATCGTTATTTAATCGTAGCAGATCCAGTGCCTGAGTGTCTCGGTTATTTTAAACATCATTCGCAGATTATGGATACTGGCTAGTCGGTAGTAACTCAGTTCGGTGGTTTGATACAAGTGATGAAGATACGCTTTGGTGTAGCCCGCCCGGCAGGTGTAGCAGTCGCAATCAGGGTCAACTGGCGTGAAGTCTTGAGCAAATTTGGCGTTGTCAATGTTGAGCCGGCCATTTTTGTAGGTTGAGTCAAAATAAGGCTGCTTTTTTTTGAACTTAATTTGGCCAACGTAGAGAGCGCCGTTGCGCGCCAACCTGGTTGGTCCCACACAATCAAACATGTCAAAGCCAGCCAGAACCGCGTCAATCAGATCTTGAGGATCAAGACCAAGTCCCATGGCGTAGCGAGGTTTGTCAGCCGGAAGCGATGGCTCAATCCAACCCATCACTTTGACCGTTCCCGGCATGTTGTAGCCAATCGTTTCTCCGCCCACGGCGATGCCATCAAACGGCAAACTGGTGATATACTGCGCCGAATTTTCTCTCAGCTCCTGAAACAAGCCCCCCTGGATAATGCCGAACAACGCCTGGTACTGGCCAGTTTGACTGCGTCGGTTAAAGCTGTCCCATTGACTGTATGAGCGCTCCGCCCACCTGTGGGTGCGCTCAACTGAAAGTTTGGCTTCAGGCTCCGGCAGTTTGTCAGCAAGCGCTTCATCAAAGGCCATGATAATGTCGGCGCCAATGCTACGCTGCACTTCGATTGATTTTTCGGGCGAAAGAAACTGCTCCGAGCCGTCAAGGTGCGAGCGAAATGTCACTCCCTTCTCTTCGACTTTAACCAAAGACTCCCCAGTTTTTGCTTCCCCCTCTTTTTGAACTCCCTCTTTTTGAACGCCAAGTGAAAAAACTTGAAATCCACCCGAGTCAGTCAATATTGGCTTCTGCCAATTCATAAAGTTGTGAATACCTTTGGCTTGGTCAAGTGTCTCTGTACCTGGACGTAAAAATAAATGATAGGTGTTGGCCAAAATGATTTGAGCGTTGAGGTTTTCTAGATCCGCCGAGTCCAGCGACTTGACCGTCGCCTGCGTCCCCACCGGCACAAAAACTGGTGTTTCAATTTGGCCATGGGGAGTGGTGATTGTCCCCGCCCGCGCCAAACCCTTAGCTTTTTCAAGTTTGAATTGGAAGCTGTTTTCTTTAATGGAATCCATTAGGCCTATCATACCATTTCCACGCCTGGTGTATACTAGCCGAGTGTTAAAATTGTCAGATTTTGATTACTCATTGCCTGAGGGCGCTATTGCCCAAACCCCAGCTCAACCCCGGGATAGCAGCAAGTTACTGGTGTTGGATCGTCAGACCGGCGCCATCAAGCACGCCCATTTTTCTGACTTGCCCCAGTTTTTGCGAGCAGGTGATGTCTTGGTTAGAAATAATTCGAAAGTGATTAAAGCCAGGTTGTTTGGAGAAAAAACGTCTGGTGGTAAAGTTGAAGTGCTTTTGAATACTGAAGTTAGGCATGATGAGCAGAGCGTGACTTGGGAGTGTTTGACTAAGCCTGGTTTGAAAGCTGGGCAACAGCAAATGTTTGGAAATTCTTTGAAAGCTGAGTGTGTTGGCGCTGGCAAGGCTGGTTATACTCGCTTGCTGTGTTTTGATTGCCCGTCTCACGTTTTTTTCGAAATTGTTGAAAAAATTGGCCAAGTCCCCTT
>PFDH01000047.1:7196-7393 GCA_002772705.1 Candidatus Pacebacteria bacterium CG10_big_fil_rev_8_21_14_0_10_44_11
ACCAGACCACTTATGCCCAAACGCAAGGTTCGGTGGCGGCACCCACAGCTGGGCTGCACTTTACCGCTGAACTGGATCAACAGTTGCGGGCAATCGGCGTTCAAATTGCCGAGGTAACTTTGCACGTTGGTCTAGGCACTTTTTTGCCGGTCAAAAATGAAAACATCACCAAGCACTCCATGCACGAAGAATGGTTT
>PFDH01000033.1 GCA_002772705.1 Candidatus Pacebacteria bacterium CG10_big_fil_rev_8_21_14_0_10_44_11
AAAGTTAAAATTAGTAACAAAAAGAGTGGCGTCCATAAGTTAAGAGGCGTGAGCAGTTCACTAGTGTTGCGTTCCATGTGCAGTGGAGAGGGCACAAAAATCAGACGCAAATAGATGAAAATAATTTTAGTAAAGGTAAGCAGTCTTACCAACAAGCTTTGGGCGTAGATTGAGCTGTCGTTATAAAAATTAAACGTATTTTCAAAATTTAACACTGTCGCTCTCAGCCAGATGTAGCCACCCACAACAAAGACATTGGTTCCAAAACTAATGAGTGCCAAACTATGCTCTTTTGCAAACTTTTGTATGTTTGTAGGAAAATTTTTTTCGGCAGTTTGGAAAAAGTAATACATAATGATCCATGCATAAAGTCCTAAGACGGCTAGGCCAATCTCTTTGCTTAAAATGGCAGCAGCCAGCGAGATGACACTAATTGCAGCTAGCCATGGTTTGGTGAGGGCAAATTGATGTTCATAAATTAAGAACTTTGGTGGCTGACGCTCAAATAACCAACTCAACGAAAGCAAACTAATCATGGCAAAAAAACTGTACATCGAATCTCCTCTGGAGTTGGCGTAGGTCACCGCCTCAGTCTGCAACGGATGCAGCAAAAAAATCAGGGCGATAACAAAGCCAATCGGTTTCTCAAAACCAAGTTGTTTGAGTAACAAAAAGAGCAGTAGGCCGGCACCAATGTGAAGTAGGGTATTAACTAAGTGGAAACCAAACGGCTTGAGTCCCCAAAACTGATAGTCGATCGCAAAACTGAGAGTGGTGAGCGGGCGATAGTAATTGCTATTTTCACCGGCACCGGCAATGGTGTTTTGAGTAAAAATGCTGACTACATTAAAATTTTGAACGAAACTGTTGCGATAAATAAATTGTTCGTCATCCCAGACAAACTGATTGAACAGAGAAGAGCAGTAGACAATAAAGGTAATCAGAAAAAGGCTGAGCAATGGACGCTTCAAAAACATG
Organism: Candidatus Pacebacteria bacterium CG10_big_fil_rev_8_21_14_0_10_44_11; assembly: GCA_002772705.1. Taxonomy (GTDB): domain Bacteria; phylum Patescibacteriota; class Microgenomatia; order UBA1400; family PJMF01; genus UBA1388. The sequence continues at coordinate 979 of PFDH01000033.1, forward strand.
TATTCAGCTTAGCATAAGAGCAAATTTGAGGGGAAGGAAAAGTGGTCGATAAAGGACTCGAACCTTTGACCTCACGAATGTGAATCGTGCGCTCTAACCAACTGAGCTAATCGACCAATCTGGACTAATTATATCATTCAACTAGGCCGTATTTTTGGAAAATCTGTTTCACTTCGGTCGCAGAGTTGGTTTGAAACAACTTGATTCTAATTTCAGAGGCGTGGGGGATTGACTTGACGTACCAGCCCAAGTGTTTACGCATTGGTAGAAAAGAATAGCCATTTTGATTGGCATACGTTTGTTCAAAAAGTTGAGCGTGTTCTAAGGCAAGCTTGAATAGCGTTGGTTCTGCTGGAAGTTTTTCTAAAAACACGTAGGGATTCCCCATGCTGGCTCGGCCAATCAAGACCCCATTAACGTGATAGTCTTTAGCTTTTTGGACTGCGTCCTGGTAGGAAACAACATCACCATTGCCTAGTAGCAGAGTAGACGTTTGAGCTGTCAAGTTTGCGGCTTGCCCAATCAACTCCCAACTGGCTTGGCCAGAGTAGTGCTGTTTGAGGGTTCTGCCATGAAGGCTGATGGCGCTGATGCCAGTTTCTAGCAATCTGGGAATCCAATTTTCAATCACTGGTTTGTCGTAACCAACCCGCGTTTTTATACTCACCGGAATCTGGCGTCCCCTGCCCTGGTAGGCTAGGGGAAGCAGCTGGTGCCGATCCTCAATGTCCTTTGCAATTTCTGAACTGACATTTGGGCAGTCGCAGGGATTAGCACCGTTTTGCCACTGGGCAATGCCAGTTTGAACGGCGGCAATAATTTTTTGGGCTATTATTGGAGTAGTAATCAAAGTAGCGCCAGCGCCTGAGTGAGCAACGTTTTTGGCCGGGCAGCCCATATTAATATCAATCCCATCAAAACCCAAGTGACAGAGTAAAATGCTAGTCTGTCTGAAAAAATCCGGTGTAATGCCATAAATTTGACCAATGATGGGTCGTTGAGACTCATCATACAAAAAATCATTCAATAGTTTATGCGCACCGTGACAAACACCCTCAACACTGGTGAACTCCGTAAAAATTAGCCTTGGCTGGCCGTATTCTTTTTGAATACTACGAAATGGAAAATCAGTTACCCCGTCCATAGGTGATAGACCGATGATTGGCTGTGGAAGTTGGTTCCAAAATGAAGACATGACCTGCCATTATACCAAGAAAATCGACAAAACCCTGAGTGGGGGTGCCAAAGATTCAGGGTTTTGTCAACTGGGGCAGGTAGTAAATTAAGAATAATTGGCTATAAGCAGTTTTATTTGGTCAAGTAAAAGTGTTTTGGCATACGGCGAAATAAACAGTTTTGGCGAAGTTTTAACAATTAGTCTCATTATCCTTAACAACTTAACTGTTTTTTTATTATGCTTGAGTGGCGGGGGCACTAAACTCAGCAAGGCTTGGGCAACCCGAGCACTCCTTATTTGTCTATCTTTTCTCAGTTGTCGAATAGTGTCAGATAGCGATGGGGCTTCAGCTTGCTCTTTTATTGCGGTTAGTTTGCTTTCACTTTCTTTTTGGTACTCCAGGTTATATTGATGCGTTCCTGGATCTAACGACTGATCCAGTAAAGTTTGCTCACTGCCATTTGTTTGATAACTACTTAGTTGAACAGCTGCTGGCTGATTGGAGGAATTATCAATCGTAATAGTATAACCGCTTGACGCAGGTTTAGTAACTTCAGTGACATACGTAACAGGGCCAAGTGAATCACTTTCGTTGACAAAAGTGGAGCGCAATTGTTCTCGATCGGTTGTTGTTTCTAAGGGAGCATCAGCCTGACTGATTTGAACAGCCAGCGGCTGATCACTGACAACTTTGAGATAACTTAAATCAGTTTGACTGGGAGTGAACAGTCTGACCGACTTTAACGCTAAAGGATGTTGACTCAGTTTTTCAACTTCATAGGCCGGATCTTTGATTAGCAAATCTGATCTATCATCGGTAAAACCATCGGCCACCACAAAGTGACCATCCAGCTCCAAAATAACGGGGTTGCCTTTTTCAATTTGCTCAATCGCTGTTTGGATTAAGTTCTCTCTCGCATAGCTAAATTCAAGTTTTGGTGTGCCTAACTTTTCACTAACCAATGCTGTTAATTGGGATAAACTTTGCCGATTAATATTGCCGGTTTTGGGTGAAAAATAGAAACCATTATTTTGTAATAACCAAGTATTTAAGGTGATCGGGTTCATGGGTTGACCATCAGGTAGCTGAGTAATGCCATGATACTGCAGGAGCATTACCTCTGAGAGTAAATTGCAGGCCCAATTTTTGAAGCTGCTTGCTGTAGGTGACCAATAGGCGGCTGTGTCGTACTCCAAGTCAGCCCACTGGGGATCAGTTTGTTTGAGCAGATCAACACCCAGTGAAAAACCTTTCGATTGAGTTGGTTCAATGGTTCTAACCTCAACGTTATCGATTCTGACTTTGGTGGGAAAAACGCTACCGGTACTTGCTTTTAAACCAACCTTACCGCCTCCGACATCATAGGTTGGATCAGTTGTCTCAAAAATTAGAGAATTATTGACATCAAGTGCGATTCGGCCTTGATTAAAACTCAGAGCAAGGTGATATAAATTGCCATTGTTTAGAACAAAAGGAAAACTTTTTGTCCAGATTGCGACCCCATTTTTGACTCTGACAACTTGAGTTTCAACGGTGGTGAAATGGAACTCATACCAATTCTTTTTGTCGATTACTCCAAAAGAAATATTTTTATCTACTCCCAACAGTGGCAAATAATCCAGCTTGAACAGATAACTTTCAACTGGTTGCCAAATGCTATCAACAGGCACTAACTCAGTGATTGTTGAGCTATAGGGAATGTAACCTTCAAGCAGCCCGTTGGTGACTTTCCAATACTGCCCAACGTCTCTAATGGCTTGCCACTGGGTTTTGCTAAACGCAAAATCATCACTCAAAATTGCTTGCTGAGCCTGGGCTGGTTGAACACTCAAACTCAGACAGACAACAACTCCAAGCAAGTAGTGCCAAATTTGTTTAGTCATATGAGCCTTCCGTTGTTACAATACTGAGTAATGGGCAATATACTGCTCAATTCTTGCAAGAACCTTGCACGGCTATGAAACATCTACCGGTTAGCGTTATTTGCACGACACTGAATGAAGTTGACTCAATTGATCACTTGTTAGAGTCGCTGGTTGGTCAGTCGTATCAGCCTGTCGAAGTAATTACTGTTGATGGTGGCTCAATTGATGACACGGTTGAAAAGATCAAAAAATTTCAGCAGCGAAAAACGGTTTTTTCGCTCAAACTAATTAGGAAAAAAGGTAATCGAAGTGTCGGCAGGAACACCGCAATTTCAGCCGCTACCAGCAATCTGATTGCCATCACCGACGCTGGTTGCCGTCCCCACAAACACTGGCTCGAAGAGCTAGTGAAACAAGAACAGTCAACCCAAGCACCAGTTGTGGCTGGCTATTATCTGGGTGTGGCAACTTCTGCTTTTGAAGAAGCGGTCATTCCGTATTCATTGGTGATGTCTGATCAGCTTGATCCGAAAACCTTTCTGCCAGCGACTCGCTCGATGCTACTGCATAAATCAGTTTGGCAAATCCTAGGCGGCTTTGACGAGCGCTTGCGCTGGAATGAAGATTACCCTTTTGCCAAAAAAATTAAGGCAGCCGGATATACCATTGTTTTTGCCAAAAAGGCAATTGTTGATTGGAAACCACGAAAAAATATTTTTCAATTTGCTAGAATGATATTTAGATTTGCCCAAGGCGACATTGAAGCTGGGATCATCAGACCAAAAGTAATTTTTATTTTCGTCAGATACCTGATTTTGTTATTTTTATTGGCAATAACTACCTATTACACCAGCTGGCGGCTTGCGACAGCGTTTGCAGTCACCCTATTTGTGTTCTACAGCTTGTGGGCGATTCAAAAAAATAGCCGATACGTTAAAAAAGGTTGGTACTGGTTGCCAGTTTTACAGTTAACGGCCGATATTTTTGTCATTGCCGGTTCGTTGTTTGGTACTTGGATTAAAGTGACTACACTACGAGCAAAATAATTTCTAACAAAATCAGAATGGTAACTACTAGCATCAGTTGGCTGATGACTAACGTTTTTAGCCGGACTTTGATCAATTTCAGATTGAAAATATAGAGCGCAGCCAAAATCGGCAGCAACATGACTACTAAGATCAGAAACGATCGTAGTTGGCTGAAAACTGGAATTGCACTAATTGAAGCAAAAATACGCTGGAAAAAAACTGATTTATAAACGCCAGTAAAATAAAAAATCGCAAGTAAAACTAATTCGATAAAAATTATTGTTGGTAGTTTGAGAAATGTCAGTAGCTTTGATTTCAGTCATTTCTATTGTATAGCTGGTAGAATAAACTTCAATCAACGGTTTGGTCATTACTTACAACATTTAAAAATAGTTGGATATATTTTTTTGCTACTGGAGTAATTTGATACTGGTTGGTAAAGTCAGTTTGACCTTGTCGTGCAAGATTTTCGGCAAGTCTTTTGTTGGTTAAAACGCAAAGTAATTGCTTTGCCAAAGCGGGGATATTCCCCTTTTTTACCAGCAAACCATTTTGTTTGTGGTTAATAATTTCTGGCACTGGTCCGTTGGCATAAGCAATCACTGGTTTACCCAATGCCATTGCTTCTATCACCACTAAGCCAAAGCCTTCTAATTCCCAGACAGTCGGAAAAACGCAGACAGCCGATTGTGCCATTAGCTTTAATGCGTCAGGTACACGACCAACAAACTGAACTGACGAGTTTAGCCCAAGTTTGGTGGCAAGTTTTTTTAGATAAGGGAGCCAAGGGCTATCGCCAGTCATGACCAGTTTTGCCTGAGGAATTTGAGTGACTACGATCTTAAAAGCTTGAAGCAAAAGATCTTGACCTTTGCCTTTTTCCAAACGGGAGACGCAAACGACGGTGTTTGGTTGGATTTTCAATCGTTGATACTTAGCAAGTTGAGTTTTAGAAATTTTTCGACCGCAAGGAATAAAACTAATTTTTTTGGCCCAGATCCGGCCAGTTTTCAAAACATCTTTTTTGGTGTGTTGGCTGGGTATAATCACCGCTGCCGGCAAATCTTTGACTAACCAATAGAGCAGCTTGGGAAACCCTAAAAACTTGTTGAGTACAGGATACAGTGGCCCAAACTCCAGCCAGACCACCGGAATTTGATACCAAGCTGCTAGCGGAGAAACAATAATTTTTTCGGTAAAGCTAGAAAGTAGAAATAGATCGGTGGCTCGGTTTTTTCTCACTAACTGCCAGTAGTACCAGAGGGCTTTGGGCAAGTAAAAGCCTGCTTTAAGCAAGCCCTTCCAATCGCCGACGAGATCTAAAATCACCGGAATCTGCTCAGCCTGAAGTTGATTTTTTTGGAGCAGTTTTACAAATCTTGGCTCGGTGGTATAGCAGTTTAAGGCTATTCCTTGTTGTTGCAGTTCGGTCATCAAATCGAGGTTAAAAATCTCGGCGCCGCCAATGTCGAGGGTCTGGCAGACAAAGTTGACAGTCAATTTTTTTGCCATAATTCAAGATATTGGTTTGCTAGTTTTTGCCAAGTTTGTTTGTTTGCCCAGGTTTGAGCTTGCTTAACAGTATGTTGAAACTTTGGCGAGGTTGCCCGTTGCCAGCTGGCGATAATTTCTTCAGTCGAGCCGGTTATTTCAATCCAGTTTGAAAATGGGGTATTTTTGAGATAATCGTATTTAATTGGTGCATGGTATTGAGCAATGATTGGGAGGCCGGCTATCATGGCTTCTAAGATTGATAAATAGCCGGAAACAAACGCCAAATCATACGTTTGCCACTTAATGTTTTTTGAAGGTATATAACCACAAAAAGTTACCGGCAGCCTGTGTTTGGAAACAAAGCTTTGGGCAGCTTGGCGGTTTGGGCCGTCACCATAGACGTCAAGCCTAACTGAATGCCGGGCAGCAATCACTTTGATTGCGGCTAAATATTTCATAATCCCCAGGTCATCACTCAGTCTTCCTAGATATAAAATATGTATCAATTTGTGATTCACCCGATGCTTAACTTTTTGCCGAGCTATTTCAACTCCTCCAAAAGAAGTGATAGTTGGAGTTACTCCGTACCATTTTTGGTGAAAGCCGCCGATGCAAATATTGCCATTGGTTAGCGCGGCGGCTAACTGATGCCAAGTCCGTTGTCGCCAACTAGGATTACCCGGACCTTCGTAGCCGTGAAAAGTAATAAAGATTTTTTTGTTTAACAGCTTTAGCCAAGGGTATAGCGGTAAAATCCAGAAAAAGACGTCGTGAATATGAATTATATCTGTCGAGAATAACAACTGGCGGTGCCAAAACAGCCAACGCCAAATCGTCAATTTGTCAGTTTTTTGATGGGGGAGCTCAATTCGTCTAATGTGGATAGCCTGCTGAATTTCTGATCGCGGC
>PFDH01000019.1:0-1326 GCA_002772705.1 Candidatus Pacebacteria bacterium CG10_big_fil_rev_8_21_14_0_10_44_11
ACTTTTTGGATTGCGCTTGGCATTGTTGCCTATCTAATTAAAACAAAGCTCAGTTATTTTTTGGCCGGCATCTTTTTAGCACTCTCTTTCCACAACCATTATATTGCTTTGTTTGCCACAGGGACATTTGTGGCTACTGCCAGCTATCTGGCCTGGAGAAAAAAGCAGTGGCAACACATTTTTTGGCTCTTGACCGGCTATATTCTACCCTTTATTCCTTTCGTCTTGTTTGACCTGCGTCACCCGCCGGGGTTGTTTTTCTCCCAGTATCTTGCTAGTGGAAATACACCACATTTAGCCAATTTAACTCTTCTTAGTTTTGTCCAAAGATTGTGGGACAGTTTCTGGATCATGGTCAATTACATTGCTTTGCCAACACTCGGTTGGTTGGTGGGAAGTTTGCTAGTGTGGTTAGCTTGGCTAGATAGGAAAAAAATTGAACATTGGCTTTGGCTGTTGCCAGTAATTGCTCAATTACTGGTTGGGACCATTCTCAATGATTTTCAGACCCGGTATTTTTTACCGGCGCTGGTATTTTTCTTTGTCTGGCTAATTGTTAAGCGCCAAGGTTTGGCCAACTGGCTAGCCATAGCGCTGCTCTGGCTGATGATTATTTCATCTTTGTTCACCATCATTCCCCAATTAATTCAAACCAAAGTTCCGCCCGACATTTATTCGTTGCGCTCAGCGTCGCAGCTTATTGCCAATAAAATTAAAGATGATGGTTTGAATAACGCTAATGTCGCCGTTTTGGCTAGCAAAGACAGTGGGGTGCTGGGAGAAAAGTATCGGGATTATATTTCAATGTTGGGTGTAGGGCTCAAGGCGGCCAGTGAGTATGACACCAGCGAAAATCTGTTTGTAATTTCGACCGCGGATGAACAAACTGTCAAAACTGACCCATCGGCGGCAATGCAGCTGTTTAAAGGCAATCGATTAGACGGTACGTACACCATTCCCAACTCAAATTGGAAAGTTTATTGGTTTCATTATTAGGCATTAAAATAAAATTTCTTGCCATTCTTGCCAAGGCGTTTTTTGCGTTTCAAGTGGTGGCACAGTTTCTTCTGCCACAACCACTGGCAACTGCAAAATGTACTCACCAGACTTTTGCAGCAACAACTCGTCCCGGATCACTTTTTCGTCGGCCAACGGCTGCTGCGCGTCCTCTAGTTTTTTTTCTATCACTGCCACCTGACTCGAAAGAGTCTCAACTTCTTGTTCAACCTCATTGACAGTTTCAGAAGAGGTAAGGGCTTTTTTGGCGGTTTTATCTAGGGACAAATAATAAAATACCGCTATAATTGTTAGCATCGCGATCACAAA
>PFDH01000019.1:1344-8400 GCA_002772705.1 Candidatus Pacebacteria bacterium CG10_big_fil_rev_8_21_14_0_10_44_11
GGATTTTTTAGTAGAGCAGCCATTGTCAACAGTCCCATCTTATGATACTATAAGACAACAAAAATCGTCTGGTACAGGCATTATTTATACCAAGCTTATCACAACAAATCACGAACACCTAGTCAACCTGCTTTTAGAAAGTACAGCACATGACATTGCAAGCGGCACATCAACAATTTGTTCAAAATCTCAAAGATTCAGCTAAAGCTCACGCCACCGTTATTGCTTATAGCAAAGACATTGAGCAGTTAGTCGAGTTTGCTTTAAAGGAAAAGAACAAAACTGAAGTTGACCAAGTCACCGATGCCGACATTGAAGAGTTTAAAGAGCTGCTGAAAAAACAGCGTTATACCGGCAAATCGATCTCCAGAAAAATTAATTCAATTAAAGCTTTTTTCAGATATTTATTGAACGAAGGGATTATCACTGATAATCCTGCCGATATCGTTAGCCATCCCAAGTACGATCAAGCTCCTCCCAGAGTTTTAAGCAAAACTGAGTATCGCGCCCTGCGTGATGCCAGCCGAGGTGATGCCAGAATGTCGGCTGTGGTTGAGCTATTACTGCAAACTGGCATGAGAATCAGTGAACTAGCAGCTTTACAAACTGGCGATGTTGATTTTGATCGCAACGTGATTACGATTCAACCTCAAAATTCTAGGACAAGCAGACGAGTACCATTGAACACCGCCGCCAAACAATCGGTGATGGATTATTTAGCCATTCGTCCCCGTGCCAGAGAAAAAACCTTGTTTTTAACCAAAACTTGTCGGCCGTTTTTGGTCAGAAACATCAGAACGGCGATTGATCGTTACTTCCGATTGGCTGGCATCAAAGACGCCAAAGTCAATGATCTGCGCCACACTTTCATCGTCGAACAACTGAAGGCTGGAACACCTTTGGTCTATATTTCTCAGTTGGTTGGTCACAAGCGAATTACCACTACCGAAAAATATCTCAAGCTGGTTGAAGCACCAGAAATGCAGCCAAATATTCAAATTGAAGAGTTATAATTTTGGACTTTTCCAAATGGCAAAAAGGCAAGAAGTAGATTGGGATCAGCTTAGAGCCCAAGTAGGACAAGTTGATAGATTTATAGCTGAAGCAGAACGCAGGCTTGAAGGGGATAATCCAGACTTATCAGCTTTAGATGAGGCCATTGCTGATTCAGTTGTCAGACTGAATAATACGATTCGAAGTGTATTTAATAAAACACCTTTCCAGTAATCCTTTCTACTTTTCACACTCTCGTTTGCCTGGTATCATACAAATAGGAGTTACGCACTTTTCGGAAGATCGCCTGGCGCCTTCTCCAGGCTACTGAGCCACTTCTCGCTCAAGTCTTTGCCAGATACTAAATTGATCTGGTCAGTGGCTCAAGCTTGCTCAAGCGCATAACTCCTGTTTGCTGTAGTTATGTAACAGATAAAATAAAAAAATATGACTGCTAAACCAAATACCACAAAACGTGTCCTTTCAGGAATTAGAGCCACTGGCCGGCTTCACCTGGGTAACTACCTGGGGGCGGTTAAGGGTATGCTTGCTTTGCAAGACGATCCAGAGTACCAAACTTTTTATATGGTGGCTGATGCCCACACTATTACTACGCCTTATCAGGTCGAAGAGCTCAGAAAAAACCGCCGAGCAGTGATTCTTGATTACTTGGCAGCCGGTTTGGATCCAGAAAAAAGTGTGATTTTTCAGCAAGCGGCAATCAGCGAACACTTCGAACTAGCTTTTTACTTTTCATCAGTGACGACGATCGCCAAGATGCAGCACCTGCCAACGTTCAAAGACAAAGTGAAGCAGTATCCCAATCATGCCACCATGGCACTGCTGAATTATCCAGTTCTCATGGCGGCCGATATTTTAATTTATATGGCTGACCGAGTGCCAGTTGGTATCGATCAAGAGCCCCACTTAGAAGTGACCCGAGAAATTGCCCGAAGAATGAATCAAGACTATGGCACTAATTTTCCTGAACCGCAGCGGTTTGCCACCACCGGTGAATATGTCCCCTCTCTTTCAGGTGAAGGCAAAATGAGTAAAAGCGTTGAAGGTAGCTTTATTAACTTGACCGACGACCTTGCCACCATTCAGCAACGCCTAGCCAATGCGGCCACCGACAGCGGCAAAGGCACCATCGCCGACGAGGCAGATACTAAACTAAAAAAAATCTACACCGATGCGAGTGGACAACGTTCAGACGGTGTGGCGCGCCTGCTCACTTTTGTTGAATTATTCGAAGGAACAGACCAGCGGGCTGAGTATGAACAGCAGTATACGTCGACTGGTATTAAGTATGGGCAGCTCAAACAGCAATTAGCTCAAGCAATCTATAAACAATTAGCACCAATGCAGATCAAGCGTCATGAACTAGAAAACAACGCCAGTTTTGTCGATCAAGTGATTGCCGATGGCAACGCCAAAGCCAAAGCTGTGGCTCAAACCACCATTGCTCAAGTAAAAGAAAAAATTGGTCTCGGCTAACAAGTAATTTCAATTCAGAAAGTAATCATGAAACCCAGCATTAGCTACGAAGACTTTAGTAAATTAGATCTGCGAATCGCCAAGGTGATTGCCGCTGAACCAATTGAAAGTACAGACAAACTACTCAAGCTAACCCTTGATGTTGGCGAACTGGGCGAAAGAACGGTTGTTTCCGGCATTAAAGAATGGTACACACCAGCAGAATTAGTTGACAAAACTGTGGTTTACTTGGCTAATCTTGAAACTAAAATGCTCAGAGGCGTAGCAAGCCAAGGCATGATTATTGCCGCCGCTGATCAAGAAGCCGTGTTACTACAACCAGCAAAGCCGGTTAAGCCAGGAGAAATGGTTCGATAATGTTAACAAACCTGATCGCTGGCTGGTTTGACAGGATAGAATAAAGAGTGTATCGTTGGGCGGCAATCACAACGATAAACCTCAGACAGCATATTTTATGGCAAAAACTAACCCTGGTAATCAACAAACTCAACAGTCGGCGAATCAGACTGCTGGTCAGACTCCAAAAGATCAAAAAAAAGTTGTCTTGACCGACAAATTTAATCTGGATAGTCTTTTAAATAAGGGACTCTTGTTTGTGTTTATTGGTTTGTTATTTTTGCCCTTTGTTCTCAATTTAATCAAGGGACAGGCAAAAGATAAAATTACTTTAAGTCAGTTTGTGCGTGATGTTCGTGACCAGCAAGTCAGCAAGGTTGAGGTAGCTGGCAATGAGCTGAGAGTTTTTTATAACGATGGGGTTGAAAAAATTACCCGTAAAGAAGATGGCCAGCAGTTAGTCGAAGTTTTCAAAGCGGCTGAGATTGATTTGACAGCGACAAACTTGGAAATTCGCAATCTGTCGGTTGGCGAAGTTGTTTGGGAGCTGATGCTTACCATTTTGCCAATTTTATTGATGGTGGTCGTTTTCTTCTTTATTTTCCGTCAGGCTCGGGGAGCTCAGGACGGAATCATGGGGATTGGCCGAAGCAAAGCCAAGCTTTTTATCAAAGGTAAGCAAGACACAACTTTTAAAGATGTCGGGGGCATGAAAGAGGCCAAGCAAGAACTTGAAGAAATTGTCGATTTTCTGAAGCACCCAAAAAAGTACACCAAAATTGGGGCTAGAACGCCCAAAGGCGTGTTATTAGTCGGGCCAAGTGGAACCGGAAAAACTCTTTTAGCGAGAGCAGTGGCTGGAGAGGCTAACGTTCAGTTTCTCTCGATTGCCGGTAGTGAGTTTATGGAAATGCTGGTTGGTGTTGGGGCTTCGCGGGTACGTGACTTGTTTACTACCGCAAAAAAAATTGCTCCATCAATAATTTTTATTGATGAAATTGACGCCATTGGCCGGGTACGGGGGAACAGCAGCTTTGGTGGCCACGACGAACGGGAGCAAACCCTCAATCAAATTTTGGTTGAAATGGATGGTTTTTCTCAAAATGATAATGTGATTGTGATGGCAGCCACTAACCGCGGCGATATGCTCGATCCGGCCTTAGTCAGACCTGGCCGGTTTGACCGCCGAGTGACAGTCAGTTTGCCGGATCTAGAAGAACGCAAGTATATTCTTTCAATTCATGCCAAGGGTAAACCATTTGACCCTAATTTGCAGTGGGAAAAAGTTGCCCGGCGCACAGTTGGATTTTCTGGGGCTGACATTGAAAACATGCTCAACGAAGCGGCAATTGCGGTGGCGCGTGAAAGCAGAGAAAAAATTACGATGGAAGATATTGAAGAAGCCTCTCTAAAAGTAAAATTAGGTCCCAGTAAAAAGCGTTTGCACGATGAACATGAACGACGGATGACCGCTTATCATGAAGCCGGTCACGCCGTGATCGCTCATGTTTCACCCTACTCTGATCCTGTTCACCGAATTTCAATTGTGTCCAGAGGTCAGGCGCTTGGCTTTACTTTGACTCCACCTGAGCGCGACAAGTTTCAGACTACCAAAAAAGAGTTGATTGATGAAATGGCAGTTTTTCTGGGCGGCCGAGCAGCCGAGATCCTCATTTTTGATGATCTTACCGCTGGTGCGAGCAGTGATATTGATCAAGCCACCAGGGTTGCCCGGGCAATGGTGGTGGATTACGGTATGAGCGAGTTGGGACCGATGAACTTTGGTCCTCAATATGAAACTGCCTACAGCCGTTCCTGGGCAGAGCCCTCAAAAATTTCTGACGACTTGCAACAAAAAGTTGACACTCAAATTCAAAAAATTATTGATACAGCAGAAAAAAGAGCAATGACACTGCTCAAAAAATATCATCAACAGCTTGACGCGGTTGCAGAACAGCTGCTTGAGATTGAATCACTTGACGGCGATGAGTTCAAAAAAATCATGGGGCTACCCAAAGCCAAAGTGCCTACAGTAAACCGCTAATCTGAACCTATTCCATAACCTCCTTTCGTCATGAAAGTCATCAGGTTTGAGAGAAAAGATGTTTGCTTCTGACGAAGGGGTAGCAAAGCTACCTCGAGGAAGAAAAAGCGTCCTTTTCGCCAAATCCTGGTGACTTGTAGTAGAATGCAGGTTATGGAATAGGTTCATATATGGCAGCCACTACGCAGTCTCGATTTGTCATTTTTGATGGACACGGATTGATTTACCGCGCCTACCACGCTTTCCCTCCTCTCAGCACGCCAGAAGGTTTACTCGTCAATGCGGTGTACGGTTTCTCCAGAATTTTACTAACCGCTCTCAACGACCTCCATCCAGAATACGTGACCGTGGCTTTTGATCACAAATTGCCCACTAACCGAGCGCAAGCATACAAAAAGTACAAAGCCAACCGGCTTGAGATGCCGGATGACCTGAAACCGCAAATTGATTTGGTCAAGCAAGTGGTGACGTCTCTCAGTATTCCTCAGTTTGAAGTGGCTGGTTTTGAGGCCGATGATTTAATTGGTACTGTCACTAAGCAGCTGAAGAAAAAACCTGGACTAGAGTCAGTGATTGTGACGGGAGACAAAGATTTATTTCAGTTGGTAAATGGCGATGTCCACGTCTGGATGCCGGGTCGAGGGAAGGGTAGTACCGATACCGAGTATGACTCAGAAGAAGTGAACCACAAAATGGGGGTCAGGCCCGATCAGATTGTTGATCTAAAAGCGTTGATGGGTGACGCCTCCGATAACATTCCCGGTATCAAAGGTGTCGGTGCCAAAACTGCCCAAGCCTTGATTCAGCAATTTGAGACCTTAGACGGGGTGTACACGCGCCTGGCTCAGCTTCAAGAAACTGGCGAAAAAGATCTATTCATCAAAGGCGCCTTGTTTCAAAAATTAGTTGATGGCAAAGACGACGCCTACCTGAGTCAAAAGCTGGCCACGATTGATCGCCAGGCGCCAATTACGTTTGAGTTAGAACCCTGTCGGGTTTCCAGTTATGATAAGGAGGCAGTTAGTAGTTTGTTTGAGAAACTTGAATTTAGATCACTAATTAAACTGTTGCCTAAAGATGAGTTTGAGCTTGGTGTTCAGAGTGCTTTGTTTTAGAACAGAGAAAAACGATGAAGATTGCCCTAGTCCACGATTATCTCAGAGAATATGGCGGCGCCGAGCGGGTACTCGAAGCGCTCCATGATTTATGTCCTGATGCACCAGTCTATACAGCTTTTGTTGACTCGGTGGCGCTGGGAATTCACTGGCAGAAGTTTAAGAGTTGGGATCTTCGAGAAACCTGGATCACTGACTTGCCGTTTTATAAGCAACTCTATTCTCCCTACCGAATCTTTGCTCCCAAGGCTTTCAAAGATCTTGATTTAGCTGAGTATGAGGTGGTGATTTCCTCGTCAAATGCCTACTTTGCCAAAGCGGTTCGGGTGCCTAATGGTAAGCACTATTGCTATTGCCACACTCCGGCCAGATCACTGTACGGCTACAGCACGATGAGCGACTGGAAGAAAAACTGGCTGACAAGAATTGGTGGCTCCTTGATTAATCACTATCTGCGAATGGTTGATTTTGAAGTCGCTCAAAAAGTTGATCAGTTTATTGCCAATTCCAAGGAGACTCAACGCCGAATTAAAAAATTTTATCGAAGGGACTCGGTGGTGATTTATCCACCGGTCAATATTCCAGAAAAGATTGATGTTGATGTGCGCAAAAAAGCACTCAAAAATGGGTATTATTTATATGTTAACCGCTTGGCATTTGCCAAGCACCCAGAGATTGCCGTTCAGGCTTGTACGCAGCTGAGTGTGCCATTAAAGGTGGTTGGTGACGGCAAGATGCTGGATCAGTTAAAGCAAGTGGCTGGACCAACAATTGAGTTTTGCGGTTCGGTTTCTGATCAGCAACTATTTGAGTTGTATCAAGGGGCTAGGGCTTTATTGTACCCAGTCGAGGATGAGGATTTTGGGATTGTGCCGGTCGAGGCTCTCGGTCAGGGTGTACCAGTCATTGCCCATAACTCGGGTGGTCCCAGGGAAACAATCCAATCCGGGAAAACTGGACTGCTGTTTGATCAGCTTTCGGTTGGGGGATTGATGGAAGCAATCAAAGAAGCAGGTAAAATAATCTTTAAGCCCACAATTCTTCATAATCAAGCAAAACGTTTTAGCGAAA
>PFDH01000057.1 GCA_002772705.1 Candidatus Pacebacteria bacterium CG10_big_fil_rev_8_21_14_0_10_44_11
AACCCTGCTTTGTGCTGTCATTGGGTAAAATGTAAATATCTTGCCGGCCATTCGTACTAATTAACTCGGCCTCACCCCGAATAATTTTTTCTAGTGGACGACAATAAAAACAGCCTAATTCTCCTTGAGGACAGTTAAAGATTCCCAGTTTCCGCTGCAGTTTCATTTTTTTGGCTATCTCCATCACTTGTTCATGAGCTTGAACCAAATCTGGCAGCTGTTTTTCAGTCAAATCGTCATTTTTTTCTAGGTACCAATAGCTAACCTTGGCCACTCGACGATGTTGAATGTTATGAACCAACAGATGATAAATCGGCAACTGCAAGGAGTTGTCTTCTTCTTCTTTAGTACTCGTCTTAAAGTCGATGATATTCACTGAATCTTCTGACTCCAGATATTCTAGCCAATCAATTTTGCCGCAGAGAATAATCTCATCAGCCTCTGAAATCCAATATTGAGGCAAGTCAGTTTTAATCTTAATCGCTTTTCGTTTTAGGGGTCCAGGATGGGCCATCACTCTGTGCAACATCGCTTCGCCCCGTTGCGTATAGACCATCTCTTGATCTTGACTTAAAAATCCCCCTTTTTTGCCAGCAACTTTTTTCCAAGCCTGCTCAAACCGCCCAATTAACGAGCGAGAAAAACGTTGATCAACTGATAAAATCGACAAGGATTCTAAAACCTCATGCACTGCTTGTCCCAAAGCCAAGGGCGGCGCCATCAGTTGAATTTTATGTCGGGTCGCCGGATCCTTATACACTGACTGCAAAAAATAAGCCCGGGGACACTTCAAAAAACTGCTAATACTGGTGTGAGAAACCCAAAGTGCGGAATAGGGATCGGGCATAATCTAACCTCTGTGGTACGTATAGTAGCTGGTCAGACCAATTTGTCTAGAGTGAGCTAAAACCATTTTTGGTAACAAAAAACCCCTCACCAGTTGAGGCGAGGGGTTTAATTCAAATCGTTTAACTTAGCGGGTAGCTGAAATGCTCGCACCAAGCTCGGCAGTTGGAGCAGCAACCGTAATTCGGTTGTTGGCTACTGAAGAGACAATGGTGTAGCCAGTGTCATACGCACCTGCACAGTCGGCCTCAGCAACCGATCCCGCCACCGCTGCTTGAGGATCTCTTGGCAAAGCAGCCAAATACGTCGTAACTAGATCAGCGCAAAGATTAGCACCAGTGTCACTGATATTTAAAACAGCATTGGTAATGCCAGCTGGAGGCACACCATTATTATCAGCCATGTACTGGTGGACAGCATTCAAAATTGCACTGACGTCACTGGCACGTTGGGTGTTGTTGGCTTGGGCAAACTGTCGAGCGGGATTAATGGCAATCAAGGTGATGGCCAATAAGACAGCCAAGATACCGATCACAACCAATAGCTCAATCAAGGTGAAGCCGGCTTGTTTACTACGAAGGAAGAAATTGGGTAGGACTTTTTTCATATTGGATCCATCTTAAACCATCTTTTTTACTCAGGTCAATAGGGAATTACAGGATGGTTAATGTAATCTCTATCTGATGTTGCTGTGTTTGCACTTCCTGAAA
Organism: Candidatus Pacebacteria bacterium CG10_big_fil_rev_8_21_14_0_10_44_11; assembly: GCA_002772705.1. Taxonomy (GTDB): domain Bacteria; phylum Patescibacteriota; class Microgenomatia; order UBA1400; family PJMF01; genus UBA1388. The sequence goes on from PFDH01000057.1 coordinate 1,557, forward strand.
GTTAGTTTGGTAACCCCAAGCATCCATTTGAGTGCTGAGCGCTTCCCGTAACTCCAAGGGCACCGTTGCCAAAACAGAGACTCTGACGCTGCCGCTCAGGGTAGTTTGCGTGTCTCCCTCCGTGATATTAGCAAAGCCAGCATCTTTGAGCTGTTGAGTCAAGACGTCAGAAGCCTGGGGATCATTGCTTGAATTAATTATTTGAATGCTGACTTGACTAAGGTTTAGACCAGCAGAACTAGAGGCAGCTAACAGTTCTGACAAACTAGCCGATGAAGACGCTTGAAGTAGAGAAATAGGAGTTTGAGTTGGTGTTGAAGTTGCTATTATTGGTTCAGTCACAACTGGTGCAGTGATAGGAGTGAGAGCCAGATCTCTTTGTCTTGACCACATAATCAGCCCGACTAGCACCCCAATTAACACAACAAAAAGCGCCGCTAGCCCAACTAATCGTTTCCGATCCGAATCGTCTTGAGGCAAAGCCGTCATCGACGCCCTCATTTCATCTTTTTTGATGGTGCTTTCAAGAAAATTTTGAGCGTGATACTTGTCAACGGTTGTGAGCAATAAGCCGGCAGTTTGAGCGGTAAAGCCGTTTGATTTAAATAAATGTGAAACCACGATAATGGGAAAGATCGCCATCAACTTAATTTCTCTGTCGGCAAGGGCTTTGACGACTGGCTCATAAAAATCTCGGTTGAGAGCAATCAAGATCTTTTCTTTTTCAATTGACAGGACAGTCGAGAAGACATTGGCAAAGGGAACACTCTGGACAAAAAGCCGCTTTTCATTCTCTAGTTCAGAATCTGCTGGTGCTCCAATTTTTTCTTCTAGTTCAGTCACGGCTACCGTTTCAGATTTTTGTGTTTTTTCTGCAGCGTTTTTTTCAACTTGAGTGGGCTTAGCATCCCCAGTTAGTTTTTTGGAAAAATAGACGCTGCTATCCAGCAAAAGAACCGCACTAGCACTAACAAGTTTTTGCTGCGCAAAGAAGATGCTTAGTCCTCTGATAAAGCCTGGTTCATCTTTGACCTCAAGGTCTTGAACGATCTTCGGATCAAATAGATAGTTGGTAATCTTGCCACTAGACTCTCTAAAGATACTCATTTGAGCCCGTTGTAAAAGAACGACAATAGTTTCAGTTTGTTTTCGCTTCCACATCGCTATTCAACCTCTTGCCAAGCATCTACTGTCAAGACGCCATTATTCCTGGTCAGCGTCGCTTCAATTGTTCGCTCAAAGCCATCAACCCGGCCAACCGACCTAACAACCAGCGGATTAATACCTGTAACGCTCAGGGTGGCACTACCACTGCTGACTGGTAAAACTTCTCCAGTATAACTTGGATTCCGCAATAATCTCAAGATTGCATTTTCAACTCCGCTCTCTGCAATCGAGAGCGCTAGCGTACCCACTTGTTGGTTGGTAGAAACTACCGTGCTATCGATCACCAATAACACCGCAGCCGAGACAATGGTCACACTCAACACCACAAAAATCATCAGAGCAATCAGTACACTGCCTGACTGGTTGTTTTGATTGTTTTTTTTCATCGCAGTCCTGCTGTTGTTTGATAGAGTTGTGACTCTTGGCCGTTGGTTTCTTGAATTGGACTAGTCAATCTAAATTGGAGTTGCAACGAATGTTTGCCGCCCACATTTCCCAGTCTGGTAGCCAAAAAATCACTCGCTAGGGTTGCGGTATGCAGCGGTATAGCTTGCCCATCTCTGGTTAATGTCAAAACAGCTCCAACCAGTTCATAGGTATAGTTAACACCACCAATGGTTAGCTGAATTCGATTGCTAGCCGCTCCCAGTGACGCGGGCTCAACAATTTGGTCGGCCCGTTGAATGTCGTACAGTAAGCGACTAAAAATATACTGGCCGTCGCCTTCAACTGCAGAGAGAGCATGGCTACTTTGCTTTGCGTCTAGCATCGAAATAAATAAGGAAGAAAGTTGAATAAAAAGTAACGAAACCAAGGCAAAGTAAATGAGCAGCTCAACCAATGTATAGCCCGCCTGAAAAAAGTTGATGGTTGGTGATGATTTAAATGATGAAAAGATGTTCATGGTGAGTAGTTAACTGTCATTGACTCTAACACCGGTGTACTTGAGCTATCACCAGTAGTCATAAAGACTTTATAGCGAAAACAGCGACCAGGATTTTCGTAGCCAGCCGAGTTGTCATCAAGCGGAATTGCTCCATCTGCAGTGTAAAAACTAGAACTAGTGCCATCAGGTCCGACGTAGTTATAGGCTGTATCAGTGCAGTTGTCATTGACTGGATCGGCAACCGCGATTTGGTATTGAGCGGTTGTTTGGTTAGCAATGATTAGACTTGGTAAAACATAGTTAAAGGCGGTCGAATACGTAGCATCAAAGATCCTTGACTCAAAAGTTCCCTCTGAAGAAAACGCTTCACCGGCTCCACCTTCGATAACCTTAAATTCTTGATCGCCATCTTTGGTGACAATGTATGAAAAAGCTTCGCCGTCACTTTCAAGTACCCCAGAAACGCCGTAGACACCCGTATCTAAGTTTAGACCACCGCAACGCTGTGGGCTAGTTTCTTGCGAAATATCAATTACTTGGTACTCCTCACCACCGGTACCAACAATGATCAACTTGTTTTCAGTCACCAGAGCCAAGCCGTTTGGATTCATCCCGTTAGAGTCGTACTCACCAATTTTTGGCAAACTGCCTGACTTAGTTTGAGTATTGATAATAAAAAGTTCTCTTCTTGAATCGTCAAGATCGGTCAGCAAATACGCCCGGGTACCAGTTTCATTAACAGCAATATCTTTACCCCGTTTAGAGTTAACGTCAGCTGTTCCTGCTCGAGAAATATTAGTTGGGTTGGCCACATTAACCAGCTGCATTTCAGCCACCCCCCAGTCAACCGCCACATAGGCATAATCACCCACCACCCTAACCCGATAGCCAGTGGCCGGCCACCACCAGTAGGGACTCAAGCTGACTGAGTCAAGCTCTGGCCGTTCGCCAGTCTTACTACTCAGATCAAACGTATGGAGTTTAGGACCAATGACTGCATAGCCAACATTCCCCTTCACAAACACACCCTGGGCGCTTCCCCACCAAAAAGTATCATTAAAGTAGCCCACTTCCTGGTTAGTGTTCAAGTCGACAATCACCACATCTTTGCTGACATCCCCAGTAGCGACGTACGCATAATTATTGTCAATGTAGATATCATTAGTGTCGTAGCCGGTTATGGTACTGGAAGTGCTAATTTGAGGCGGGTCGTCCTGAGAAATACCCAACTCAACAAAAACACCATTATGATCATCAGTCCCAGTAAACGCTTTGCCTTCGATTGCTCTAACTACCTTGGCCTTGGCCGATTGAGGCAAGTCGTACTCAGCCTGAATGTACTCATTTGGCTGACACCAATTGCCTTTGCCCCCAGAAGCGAGCTCTACTTCTCCACCGTAGTTATTGATGACAGTTGTTCCAACTTGGGTACCTGGAATAAAATCAGCCTCAGTTGTTTCGGTCAATGATAAATTGTCTAAATAGCGAGTGTAGTACTGTTCCGTTTGAATTGAGCCTGGTGTTGGTAGTGTCCAGCTAATAGTGACAATCGCTTTTCGAGTTGAAGGATCAGGACTGCCACCGGTAGTGGTGATAACTCCCGCACTATCCCGATTAACAGCTTTAATCTCAATTTGCCTGGTTAATCCCTGTATTGTTTCTGGCCCCGCCGCTAGCTGCCAACTCACACCAGAGATTACTGGATGATAGTTACCTGGCACGGCAAAGGCCTCCCAATCATCTTCACGAATCACTCTTAAGGCTTCAGTGGCTTCACGAATCAGGCCGGTAGCTGTAGTTCGCCGCTGACGTTGAACCTCACCCTCTTTGGTGGTGATAATGGCGCCGATTAACGATGGCAATAACAATCCCATCAGTGCCATCACCACCAAAACTTCAACCAATAAACTACCCCGCGAACCCCATGATTTGGACAGATTTTTCAGGTGGCGGATTAGGCGGGCAGGGTTTGTCATGGTGTCAAGGTAATTACTCCCAGGGAATTAAACTTAATGGTCACGGATTCGTTGTTGGTCGTATTTCTTAAGATCAGCGTATCAGTCTCACTAGCATAACTAAAAACTTCGCCACTTTGCTGAGAAAAAATCACTTGTTGCTGAGGCAGGTTGATGGTCTGAAATTGAAGATCGACTGGTAGTTGAACCAAAATATTGTCACTTGCCAGAGGGTTATAGGTGTCACCGGCAAACAAGATGTACGAAATAGTCTCAAACCTGACCCCATAGGCCTGAGCCATGCCGCCTGCCGCATCGCCCGTCATCGCTCGATTTTGTTGTCGACGCAAATCTGAAATCACGGTTTGGGTAAATTCTTGAGTCGAGGTTTTGGCAATGAGTCCAGTGAGCGAAATGTTGGAAAGCGCAAAAATGATGGTAAACAAGCCGAGCACTAACAATAACTCAACCAGAGTGAAGCCGTGTATTAGGTTGTTGGGCAAGGTTTTTTTCATTCTTTAAACTCAATTATTCAATCTTTGTTCTAATCATACCTTTATCTGCCGGAGAGTTAAACTTTTTTTTGAGACTGGTCATTGTTTCTTCTGAATATATTGGCACCGAAAAACTAAAAGTTGAGCCCTTGTCTTTGCCCTTAGATTCAACCCAAATTTTGCCACCGTGGAGCTCGATAATTGACTTACTGACAAATAGACCCAAACCACTACCTTGAGCCGCTTCAGTTTGACTTCGGTATGATTCTTTAATGATGCCGAACTTTTTGAACAGTTTGGGGATTTGATCAGCCGCTAAACCAACTCCAGTATCAGCAACCTGAACAATCACCTGTTGAGTTTTTTGGTCAACTGCAAAAGAAACGGTAATTGAGCCTTTGGCCGGCGTAAACTTGAGGCTGTTACCCAAAAAATTAGTCAGCACTTCGGCTAATTTGTCTTGGTCAGCTACGACTTCAGGTAGCTCAACCTCTTGCTCTGAATGAAGATTTTTGGCTTCTTTTTCTAGGATTAACTTGACTTCAAGCTGCTTGGCTCGAGGTTTAACTTCTGCTAAGATCTGTTCAACTAACGCTAACAAATTCACTTTAACCGGACTGAGCATCACTCTGCCTGATTCAATTCGAGAAATATTTAACATATCGTTAATTAACTTCGTCATTCGATCGGCTGATATAAATGCTCGCTGCAAATAAAATTTTTGTTTTTGTGTCACTTTGCCTCCCTTACCGGCCAAAGCCATCCAAACATAATTTTTGATCGAAACCATTGGCGTTCTTAGTTCGTGAGACGCAATCGAGACAAACTCGTCTTTAAGCTTGTCTAGCTCTTGCAATTTGCCGTTAGCTCTGACTAACTTATTAGTTGCATTTTTAACCTCTTCTTCTAGGGTAATGTTGAACCGGCGAATTTCTTCATAGGCTTTGGCATTTTGTATTGCCACCGCAGCTTCTGGAGAAAAA
>PFDH01000028.1:0-6875 GCA_002772705.1 Candidatus Pacebacteria bacterium CG10_big_fil_rev_8_21_14_0_10_44_11
AGGCGAAACTTGGTAAATCTGCCTGGTGGCAAAGTAGAGGTGGATTAGTATTTGCCAACAGTACAATCAGATCACCTTTGCCACTATTCAATGGTTTGCCATCTGCGTTATGTAACCTTGCGCTGTATCCAGACCTATGCCAACCCTTTATTGCCGCAAAAGGGAGGGGAGTCTCACCTACCAATAGGAACAGCCATGTTAGTGCTGGTTTGCCAATTTCTAATGGGAGCATAGATAGCGCCAATGGCGTGGGGGGCTATTACTCCCAAAACCCCGTTGCTTCCAATGCAAACGTTCAAAACGCAAATGCGGTACAAGATTTTCCAAGTTATGCTGAGCTTAATCAAACTTTTGACACAGCAAAAGTCAACACCATCGGATCAGGTGACTCAATTGCCGGTAAACTAGGCAGCTTGGGATCGGCAATAATTTATGACTCAGACGACACCAAGCCTGTTTATATTTTCCGCTCAGCCTCTGGAAAAATAATTGATCTTGGCTTAAATCAAATTACCATCAACGGAGCAAAAGTGATTGTGCTTGTTGAGGGCGACCTGACAATCTCAAACACCAACCTTGTTCGCCGTATTTCAGTAAATAAGGATACTCAAAGCTTTTTAATGTTTGTTGTAAGTGGCAATATTTACCTTGATAAAACTCTTGGCCTTTCAACTTTTGATGGTCAAGATCCATTAATTGAGGGCATTTATTTAGCTTATGACAAGTTGATCGTGCAAAGTAATGACGCAAGTAGTGCAACACCAGCTGATAAAAAGTTTGTTGGCGATGGCAGCTTTATAGGGCTAGGTGGAGTTGAGTTACAACGAAAATTTGATCGGCCGGATGATCCCATTTCTAATGAGGACAACGCCAAATCTCCCATCGAGCAATTCAATTTCCGGCCAGACTTTGTGGTTAACGCGCCAGACGCGCTCAAGCAGCCAGGCCTAACCTGGGCAGAGATTAATTAGCCTTCCCCACCCTCGCTCCAAGAACCTCACCCTCCATCTTGTCCAAGTTTCAGGAGTTTGCTACAGTGATAGGGTGACCTGAAAAACAGCGCTTGTTTTGTATTTTCAATCTGCGCCCCGTCACCGCTCAACCTAGCATCAAGATGTCAAACCAAGGCTCAGCCACTCATCACATTGTCAGTCATGATCCGGCTACTTGGCAGCCGGAGGAGTCTGCTTCCGACCAAATTCCCAGTCAGCGCAAAAGACCAATGCTGGTTTTGGCCACCGCCGGTCTGTTGTTAATTACCGCCGGTCTGGTTTTGCTCTACCTCAATAAAGACCGGCTGCTTAATCAAGGAGAGCAGACCGCCACTCCTACTAATTTTGCAGTTGACGATTCAGTCATCGCCACCGTGGGGGCAGAAAATATCTTTGCCCAAGACCTCAAGTATGAACAATCTTTTTATCCAGAAGACCAAAAAGAAGCACTGGCCGCGGGCATCAAGCAGCGGCTGATTAACGAGTCGGTCATTCTGCAAGCCGGGGCTGAGGCCAACATCATCCAGCTTTCCCCAGAGGTCTTCAACCGGGTTGATAAAGACCGGGAAAAACGCAGAGAACTGGCTGCCCAGGTAAAAGATACCATCAACAACCAGGCAGCCCACAAAATAGGCGCCGTGGTCAGCATCTGGTTTATGAATTTTGAGCCAGGCTCAATTGGGTATGATGAGGGCAAAAAATTAGCCTATCAAAAAATCTCAGCCCTCCAACAAGCGGTGAGCTCAGGCAAGATGACCATCAAGCAAGCTGGCGATGCTATCAAAGCTGATACAACTTTGGCTCAGGTTGATACGGTTTATAAAGGCAACGCTTATTTTGAATTCGACACTAGGGAAGGGGAAAAGATAACTTTTGACCCAGATTTCAATCAATTGCTACTCGGTTTATCACAAGGCGAAACTTCAAAAGTTTACACCGCTCAGGATTACGAAAAAGACCTTTTTGACCAACCAAAGAAAGACGCTGTCTACATGTTTGGTCAAGTAACAGAAATCCAAGCAGATGGCACTGCACCATTTGAACAATGGTTAGAAGAACAAAAAAATAATTATGCGATTACTGAATCTTAAAGTTCTAGTTATTTTGCTAACTGCCGTTAGCTTTTTTATTGGCAAAGCCCAAAATGTGTTTGCGGTGGCTCCAGAAGTCACCGGCGAAGTTATCTTCGAAAATGATAATCGACCAATTCCCGGAATCTGGATCAAATGGCAGGATACTTTGGGAGATGTTCGATACGCTCAAACAGGAGATGACGGCAAGTTCAGCTTTTTGCCATGGCAACGAGATGGAGGTAGCCACCAAGAAGAGGAAAGGAATCACGCAATTGACCCTAACTATGATGGCGTAGCAGAAACATTCCAAGCGGTCGTTAGACTTAACTACGATGGCCGGGCTTTTGGTTGTGGCGAAAACACTCATACGTACACAATTTTGCCCAAGCAAGACATGGAGTGCGCCCCACCGACTATACCACTTAATATGTCTAATTCGGATAGTTCAGTTTTTATTGGTACCTTTAAATGCAATCAAACCTCCCTGTACTGTCCAGACAACATTCGCGCCACCTGTGATGCCACTAATCCCGCCGTCACCATTGAATGGAATCCAGCAGATAGAGCTACAAGCTATGAATTTAAGTTGGACAGATTTCCCTATGACAATGATCCTGATTCTGGTGATCAAATCGGCTTTGGAAACTTTGTTAAATATTCCACAGGCATTTCACTAGAGGTACAGTACCAATTTACAATCAGATCCGTTCGTGACGAAAACGGTACAATCACTAGGAGTGAAAACTGCTCGAGAGAGTTTGTTTGTCCAGGTGGGGGAGGAGGGGGTGGACCAAAAGAACCAGCGGCCTCACTTGGTTCTTGTCTGGCGCCAGATGCAACCACCGATCCGTATTACCTTTATACAATATATAACATTAATACTTTCGGCTTTCCATTTTATGAATCCAGGTTAATGCTGCCTTTTTCGCTCAATGCCCAAACTCAACAAATGCTCGACTTTTTAAGCCAGACCACTAATAGTTCAACCGCTGATTTTAGCCTGTGGAACGAGCAGGGCAGAGAAAAGCAAACAGGGGATTACTTTGGTTTTTACCTGCACACTTTTACTAATTTACCAGCAACTAATCAATTGTCATATCAGATTAAACCTGACACTCAGATCGGCAAAACAACCATGGGACAGTTCAGGCAATTCTTGCTGGATAACAGCCTGTCATTGCCACAATCAGTTCAAGCCAACATGACCACTAAGTATGGGGAACTTGGACGGTTATTTAATTCCTACATTCCAGCACCAAAAAAGCTTGATTTAAGCAATGATTTTGACAAAATGTGTGAAGATATTCCGACATGCACTCTAGGTACGTGTCCAACCATTACCATTATCGATCCAGCCGAAGGTGAAACAGTCAGTCCGGTGAATAATCAATTTACGATTGACTGGACTGCCACCGGTGCCGCCCCAGACACCCAGTATGAAGTTTTACTGTATGATAAGGCCGCCTATTCCTCTCCAAATCAGGCTTATGCCGCCTATACCGCCGGACTCGCTACGCCGCCGCCACCCACTAATCTGAAATACTACAGTACCACTTCTACAGCTCAGACCGTGGCCATGAATCACATCAGTGGTATCAGTCCAGCTAATTTAAGCATGGCGATCAGAACTTCTGTAAACACCTGTAACGTAAACGCGCCAACTCAGCCGTGCGCATGGGTTGGGCAAGATATTACTCTTGGCTTTACTGTTTCTGGCAAGTTCTATTTAGAAAATGCCAGTTGCACACCAGCAACATTAGTACCTTTGACCGGAAGTATTGCTGTTACAGGCAGTCAAGATTCAGTTGCTTCTTTTATCTCCAAAAGTTCATATGACGGATCGTTAACACTACCCCAAAACAACTCCTCATATCAACTGCAATTGCGGCTGGATGATACCGCCTACGCTTGCAAAAACATCTGTGGGCAAGGTCTAGATTGTATTAAGTCAGGAATCACGCCAACAAATCCGATCGCTGACTTTTTTGTGAAAGACAATACCATCTTCACCAACTCCTGGTGGAATGTCTATGGTGGGCATGTGTTTGCTAACGGAAATGAAAATGGTACGGCAATTAAATCAATCTTGCCTAATCCTAGTGCCTCTGGTGATAAATACTTAATCGAACCACAAATTGGTGAGGATTTGACTTCGACTGGGATTCCAATTATCAACCAAGGAGATTTCCAAATTGGTGAAGGAGGCTACCTGACTCATCGAGATCCACAGCTTCAAGTCATCGGTGCCGCCATTGCCTTGCCAACCAACGCCGATTACCAATTTTTCAAGGACGCGGTCGGGCAGATTTTGCCAAATATTGAGGTTGCAACGGTAAACGACCCCGCTGCTCAAATGGGTACCATCAGCCAGGATGACCTTAAAATTCACTATCGAGACAGCGATTTGACTTTTTCACCATCAAACGCCTGGCAGATTCCAGCCGGAGAACATCACTTAGTGCTCGTCCACGGCAATCTGACCTTTTCCGGCACAAATGCCAGTGATCCTGACGCCGCCAGTCTGGTTGTCACGCCAGTTGGCGCTACTGTTACCTTTGCCGTCAGTGGTACCATTACTATTGACGGTTCGGTTGGCAACAGCAACACTAGCTCATACGCCACCAACTTGCAGGGCATTTTTGTGGCCAATCAAATTGTGATCGCCGACAGCCCAGCCGGCCAGGATCGGCGTTTTATTGGCGAAGGCAGTTTTTATGGTTGGAGCGGAGTCGAGCTCAATCGACAGTATGACGACACCGATCTCAACGCTGACTACCCAACTGAAACCTTTATCTACCGGCCTGATTTTGTGATTAACTACCCAGAGGCCTTGCGCAACTCCAGCCTGACGTGGAGAGAGGTCAATTAAGATGCTGCAAGCCATTCACAGACGCAAAACCGGCGGCTTCACCCTGATCGAGCTCTTGGTCACAACCGCCATTACTGCCATCATTTTGCTGACCGCCAGCACCATGCTGATGACTTTCTTTTTGAGTAACACGCGGACAACTATTCGGCGACAAATCAAGGCCGAGGGGAACAGAGCTATGTCTAGAATTGAGTTTGTGGCCAGGGGGGCGCAGTCTTGCGATGACTCTACACCTCAACATCTCATATTCACCGACTTGAATAGTGAAACATATAACTTTTACCTAGATACAACCACTAACAAGTTAATGCTAGTTTATACTGAAGGAGGGATTCCCAAAGCTCCTGAAGTGCTGACTGATGTCTACACGATAACTCTTAACAATTTTAGTTGTGACTCACCAGTGGACTCCGATAAGGTATACGCAAATATAAAATTTACACTTGTCAGCAGTGAAACAACGACAATTAATGAATCATTCACTTCCTTAGTAGTGCTGAGAAACTCAGGCAATTAGATAGCTCTATCTTGGAATCGCTGGGTAATTTCCACATGTTGATCAATATTTGACTCGGATTTCCAAATAATAGTAACAATTGCTTTCATCGCTCCACTGTCCGGAGTAATGTTGACATATCGAGTGTAAGTTTTATTCCCATTAGTAATTAAGTAACTGCCAGTAGAACAGGTACTAATACTTTGTGCTGTATCTGAAAGAGAAACTGCAGTTGGAGAAATACAGTAAATCCCATTTCTAAGTGAAAATTTCGACCAAGCTTCAGATTGTCTCTCTAGAATCACGACCTCCATGCCATCTTGAGCTAACTGACTGGCAACTTCTCGATACCTAGATTCTGCACTATTCCTAACAGAATAGGAAATACTCAGCATCACTCCCGTGACAACTAAACCCACAACCACAATTGCAATAAGAACTTCGATTAATGTACTACCAGTTAATAATTTAGATTTTCTTAACATTAGTAACTGTTCCTCCATGGTTAACTGAAAATTGGTAAGAAATACCAGAAGCGCTAAAAGTATAGTTTACATCTGCAGTTGTACTAGTACCCCTCTCCAAAGAATAAAAATCTATTTGAGACGTATTGAGTCCAGTGAAAAAAGTACTTTGAGCAGAAACATCTTTACCTACAGCAACAACCGTTGCAGTACCAGCTGTAGGGGGATAATTTGTATCGCAAACAGCGGATAAAGTGTATTTATCGCTACTATAACTCACCCGATATCCTTGTAAAGGTTTTGAAGCTGTTAAACAATCTTGGGGGGTTTCCTTTACAGCTGCCTTTTGTTGAGCAGAAACTAGCAATTGTTGAACCTGTTTGGCTGTTTCTTCCACCCGACGTCTATCATTAAAATTCGAAAATCCAGCCATAGCACCTCCCACCATCAAAAGCAAGATTGTAATTGCCACCAGCATTTCAATTAAGGTAAATCCAGTTTTAAGTTTCTGCCAATTGAAAAAAATCATAATCTTATCACTGCTTGGCACAATAGAATGAACCATTAGTTGTTGTTGCTATTCCAGAACAGTCATTGGCAGTTGCATTGCCAGTTGTTCCTTCTAGATCAGCACATATACAAAAAGAGGTTGTGCCTGAACCAGAACGATTGTAGGCTGGCCAGCTTGCTTTCGGTTCAGTTGGACGAGAAGTGAGTAAGCCAGCAGTAACAAGTGCGTCAGCTACAGTTGAAAAAGTGCCAGAAGATGGATAACCAGCGTTTTCTTGTTTATATAGTAACAGAGCCTGTTTAGTAGACTCTATATCCGTTTTTCTTTTTGCATCTCGAGCAGATTTATTAGCTTCTGAAAAGCTGACTAGACCGATTGCTCCCAAGATAGCAATAATCAAAATTACCACCATCAACTCAATCAATGTAAAGCCTTTTTGCGATGTTTTTTTCATATGTTTCATTGTTTAC
>PFDH01000028.1:6904-9887 GCA_002772705.1 Candidatus Pacebacteria bacterium CG10_big_fil_rev_8_21_14_0_10_44_11
AAGCCTTTTTGCGATGTTTTTTTCATATGTTTCATTGTTTACTTATTACACAGTAATGACTTGATCCGCTGGTAATTGTTCCTGCACCAGAACACCCTCCACAATTACCCCCTCCACGTTCAAGTTGAGCAGCAACACAAAAAGCACTAGTATTTCCATTACAGGTATATGTAAGAGAACTTGGATCCGAGGGAAAACTATATTGACCAATTGCGGTGCCTGTTGCAATACAATTGGGTGGTCCACCAACGCTGACATAACTGCCAACCAATGCTTTATATTGTTCTTCAGCAGCAGAAATATCTTTCATATCACCAGTACGCTTTGTGTCCCTTGTTCTTTTGAGAGCGTTTTGATATGTCACAAGTCCAAGAGTTGCTAAAATTCCAATGATGACAATTACCACCATTAGCTCAATTAGGGTATAACCATTTCTCTTAAACATCATTGTCTATTCTGTACACAATAATAGTTACCAGAACCTGAGTTGGTGTACGTTGGGCTATTACACGCAGTACTAGCATTTCCTCCCTTAACCGCTGAAGACCCTGCAGCTCCACTTTGTGGTTCTAGAGCAGCACAAACACAATATGTTGTTGCTGTACAACTAGGGCTATAGCTTCCTCCACTTGGATTATTAGGAATACCACCTTGTAAAGAGCCAGCCATAGTTGAACAAGTGGCATTATAACCTGCTGTAGCTGTGTAATATTGCTCGAAAGCAGATTGAATTGAATTTAAATCTTCGATTCTTCGAGCGTTTCTAGCATTTTTTAACGCATACGAATATGCCACCAATCCCAACGTCGCCAAAATGCCAATAATCACCATCACAATCAGCAACTCGATCAAAGTAAATCCAGAGTTAAAAGGACGGTGGGTCAGCTTCTTCAAGTTTTTCATAGTTTCTCCCAAATCTGATACCTTTATCATAGCCTAGTTTGAGGGCAAGTCGCAACTGGCGCCGCTTTTGCCCTCAGATCAGCCCAAAATTGCATCGTATTATCGCGCGCTAACAATCACCCTGATCTGGCTGATCTGAGTTTGAGCCGACTCAACACCAACGTTATCAATCGCTTTCAACACCGCCGAGTACTGACAACTGCTACTAGCACAGGTATAGCTGTGGCTCAACAGCCCAGTCAGCTCACTGGCTTGATCAGACTTGCCATCACCAAAATCAAGCAAGACCGAGCCAGACTTGGCCGCACCCGGATCAATGACGTAGGCAAAATCAACGCTCTCGTTGCCAGAAATTCGCACTGTCCGATCTTTAATGTCATAGAACGGATTGGAGGTAAAGGACAACACCACTGGTCTGGAGGCGCAAGCCGAATAACACGTCTTCTCGCAACCAACCAGGCCTGGCATGTTATTACCAACCCCAATCTGTGAATCTGGCTGGCAACACTGATAACCAAATCCTTCGCAGGAGGCAATCGGACCAGCACCCAAGTCTTCATTGGACTGAACAACAATAAACTGGTTGTTTTCTAAGACCACTGACTTGGTTTTTTCGATGTAGGGAAAGTTGCGATTTAGCCAAGTATTAACTTGTTTTTGAACGTCAGCAAACGCCGCCAGCTCAACGCCGGTGCGCGCTTCACCAAGCAAAATGCCAGAAGTGCCAGGTACCTTACTGACAAACCGGTCAAGCTTGCCTTTGCCCAAGATGATCGGGGCAAAGGTATAGCCTGGGCAAACAACTTCCAAAACATATTCTGTGTCTGAAGTGAACCGAATTTGGGAAACTGGCGCGGTGTTATCGGCAACTACATCCAACAAATCAGCTTTGTTGGTGCAAGCACTACTGCCAGCTTTCCTCAGAGTTAAGACCTGTTTTTTGAAGTTCTCAACGCCTCGATACAAAAAATATTCGCGGGTAAAGTACAACCCAGTTCCCAAAACCAGTAACAGAAAAATCAGAATTGACACCAGGGAGGTCAGAAAACGCATAAATCCCACTTATTTAAATAATGGATGTACTTTTTGAAGATCTCAAAGCTGCTGACAGGTTATCTGTAACTGTTCGCAGTTTTGAGGAAGCAGCTTTGCGAAGTCTGGAGAAGGAGCCAGACGTTCTTCAAAAAGTACATCCTCAACTATTTAATAAGTGTAACATACCAGCCAAAAAGTTGATCACCCCAAATCAAGGCAATCAGGGTGCCAGCCACCAAAAATGGACCAAACGGCACGGCGGTTTTAAGCTTCACTTTTTTGAGCGCTAACAGTCCCGCGCCAACCAGGCCGCCAAGGCAAAAGGAAGAAAAAATCCAAACCAGGACTTGCGGCCAACCCAGCAAGAGGCCAAGGGGGAGAGCCAACTTGACGTCGCCAAAACCAATCCCTCGCCCGCGAGTAACCAAAAAAAGCGCCAAAAACACCAGCCCAGCCCCAGCCATCGAGGAGAGCGAGAGCAACAAATCTTCCGGCTTCATAACGTGAAAAGCTACCAACCACACCCGATAGAGAATCACCACCACAAACAGTAGCGCCACCGCCGTATCAGGAATGACCATCTGTTTGAGGTCAATCACCAAAATCATCAACAAAATGATGCCAACCACCAACCAAAAGAGCGGTTGCAAAACGATGAACGGCTGTTGGGTTAGTTTAAAAAACAGAAACCCGGCAAAGTACCACCAGACAAAAAGGGCACCGGTCAGGCCTTCAACCACCGGATGAGAGATCGAAAGTGGGGTTTTGCACTTGCGGCACTGACCTTGAAGAATAAAAAAGGAGAGTAGCGGAATATTGTCGTACCAAGCAATCAGGGTTTTGCAACTTTCACAGTGTGAGCGACCCTTGGCCCACGACTCGCCAGTTTCTGAGCGATAAATGATGACATTAAGAAAACTACCGACCGCCGCCCCAAAAAAGAAAAGAAACAGTGGCACGAGGAAAAAGGTAAAAAGCATACTGCCATTCTCCCTGATGTTGGTTGGATGCGCATCAGGGGAGGGGGCAGGTGGTTACGTTCATT
>PFDH01000031.1 GCA_002772705.1 Candidatus Pacebacteria bacterium CG10_big_fil_rev_8_21_14_0_10_44_11
GTACCGCTGGCTATTTTTTTCAATCCTTCACCAAGTGAGCCACCCATTTGTTTGGCTGAAACAACGGCACTGATAATAATCAGCAGCGTCGGCAACAAAACAACAAAATAACTAACTTTATAGAGTAGTGAAAACGAAGTTGGATCCATATCTTCTGTCATACTATGAAAGAAATAAAAGCGGCTGTCAATCAACGAATTGTTGCGTCTTTTCCAGATCTGGAGTATGGTAAAAATGTGATCGCACAACTAAAAACGCTTTCTGCTCAACAATTAGCACAAACTCTAAACATCAGTTGATGTTCTTCAAGAAAGAGTCGGCTTAGGTGACAAAACTAAAAAAATTGCTGATATACTCTAAACTTGTGAAAAGAAACTTTTTGATGATTAGCGCTGGTTTGGTGGTGGTGTTGCTTGTGTTAGTTAGTGGAGCAGGGTTTTGGTTGCAACTACAACTTCAGCCGGTGGATCCAGCCGATATTAGGATACGGCAACTAGTCATTGCCAAAGGTGAGGCGTTAGGCGTAACCGCTAACAAATTAGCGGCTCAGGGGTTAATTAAGCAGCCTCAAGTGTTTCGGTACTACGTTCAGCTCAAGAAGCTGGATCGTCAAATCCAAGCTGGTTCATACCAGCTTTCGGCCAACATGACCGTGGATCAGATCGCCTTGGCTTTGACTGAGGGGACTGAAGATCTTTGGATTACCTTACCCGAAGGCTGGCGCAACGAAGAAATAGCCGAGTATTTAGCTCAACAAGCCTTACCAGCATTTGATCAAACTGAATTTTTACAGTTGGTTGCTTCTAGTGAGGGCAAGTTATTTCCCGATACATACCTGATCCCAAAAGCAAGCAGTGCTCAACAAATTGTTAGTTTATTGACCAAAACCTATCAACAAAAGGTCACAATTGGTTTAGCCGACCAATTTGCTCAGTCATCACTTTCGCCCGAAGAAGTTTTGACGCTAGCTTCAATTGTTCAACGCGAAGGTCAAGGTTTTGCCGATATGCAACACGTGGCCGGGATCTTATTTAACAGACTTGATCTAGGTATGACGATGCAAGCCGACGCCACGTTGCAGTACTTGAGAGGCAAAGATCAGGCTGAAAAATGGTGGGGTGCACCCAGTCCAGTCCTCAAAAGTTCAACTTCACCTTACAATACCTACCTCTATCCTGGTTTGCCGCCTGGCCCAATTGCTAATCCAGGTTTAGATGCGATCAAAGCGGTACTTGATCCACTGCCGACTGATGATCTATTCTATATCCACACGCCCTCTGGTGAAGTCTACTTTGCCAAGAGGCTAGAAGAGCATAACGCCAACGTCCAACAGTACTTGCGTTAGTGTTTTTTTGCTGATATAATCTGTGATTTACTGACCAAGAAATGTTGACGTGCTGTTTGTACGCCCGTGTTGACTGGAAAGTTTAAGCATTCTAAGAACCAAGAAATCGGAAGAACTGGAGTTTTCTTGATTAAAAGGGCGAATACTCTTTTAGGGATATAACTACAAGAGAGGGCTTTGCTTGTCCTCTCTCTTTTGCGTGTCAATTGATTTCGATAGTATGACCTTGGATTGTGGTCTGAGGAACAAAGTCAACGAAGGAGCCTAGATGTCAAACATTCAACGCCAAAACTGGGGTAACACTCACACAATCTTGCCAAAACTTGACTTGGTTGGCTTACAAATTGAGTCTTATCGGGCGTTTCTCGAGACAGGAATTAAAGATACACTCCTAGAAGTCTACTCTGAAGCAGGCATTGAAGATTACACTGGCAAAAATTGGCGTCTTCAGTTTAGTGAGTATCGCTTTGGCAAACCAAAATACTCAACTTCTCAAGCCAAACAAAAAGGTGTCACCTACGACGTGCCATTGTATGTGGCGGCAACGTTGACGAATAAGAAAACGAGCGAAGTCCAAACCCAAGAAGTGTTTTTGGGTGATATCCCCAAGATGACGCCAATTGGTACGTTTGTGATTAATGGTATCGAGCGGGCAGTTGTGACCCAGTTGGTTAGATCTCCGGGAGTTTTCTTTTCTGGCAATACTGACAGCTCAACTGGTAGAGAACTCTATCAGGCGGAATTACGGCCAAAACGCGGTTCTTGGCTTGAAATTGCCGTCGGTAAGAAAAATGTTTTGACTGTTAAAATTGACCGCCGCCGAAAATTACCAGTCACCGTCTTGTTGAGAGCAATGGGCTACAGCACTGATGAAGAGCTCATCAACCTTTTTCGTGAAGCTTCGAGTGGAGATGAGTATGATTTACTCAAGAATACTCTCGAAAAAGACATGACAAAAAGTCGTGAAGAAGCTTTGATTGAAATTTACGAGAAAATGCGTCCTGGTGAGCCAGCAACCCTAGACACTGCGCAAGAGTATCTCAAGCAAATGTTCTTTGATCCGCGACGGTACGACTTGGGTGCAGTTGGTCGTTACAAATTGAACAGACGGCTAAAAATAGATGTTGCGCTAGACACGATTGTGTTGACTCCAGAAGACGTGGTCGCTTCTGTCCAGTATTTAATTAAACTTCAAAACGGTAAAGGTAAAACTGATGATATTGATCATTTGAGCAATCGCCGAGTGCGTCAAATTGGCGAATTGGTTCAAGAATCAGCTTTCCGAATTGGTCTTATCAGATTAGAGCGATCAATCCGCGAAAAAATGTCATTAACCAAGACAGATGAGCCACTCAGCCCAGCTGCGTTAGTGAATGCTAGACCGCTGATTGCAACTATCTCAGAATTTTTCCGCCGTAACCGACTTTCAACCATTCTTGACCAAACCAACCCATTGTCAGAAATTGATAATTTGCGTCGGTTGTCTGTGATGGGAACCGGTGGTGTAACCAGAGAGCGTGCTTCATTCTCAATGCGTGACATTAACGCTTCTCAGTATTCAAGAATTGATCCTGTTCGTTCTCCAGAAGGCCCCAACATTGGCCTTGTCACCTATCTTTCTCTCTACACCAGAGTCAATAAATTTGGTTTCTTGGAAGCTCCTTATCAGACTGTGAAAAACGTGAAGGGCAAGATGAGGATTTTTGATGAGATTGTCTATTTATCAGCTGATGATGAGGAAGATTACAAAATTACTCATCGCAGCGTTGAAGTCGATAAAAACAATGACATTGTTCAAGAGTGGGTACCTATGCGATATATGAATAGCTTTATTGAAGGACCGGTGAATGATGTTGATTACATTGATGTGGTACCACGCCAAGTGATTGGTACTTCAGCTTCTTTAATTCCCTTTATTGCTCATGACGAAGCTAACCGAGCATTGATGGGTACTCACATGCAGTGTCAGGCGGTACCTTTGGTTAAACCAGAGTCACCAATTGTTGGCACCGGTATGGAAGAGGCGGTTGCCACTTCCATGAACCGCACAGTCTGCGCTCAGAACGCTGGCGTGGTGGAGTACATCGACGCTGAGAAAGTAGTGCTAAAAATTGATAAAGCTGTGTTGGCAACGGTGACTGCGGATGGCTATTCAAGTGACGTTTCTTACCTTGAAAAAGAAACAGAGGTCTATCCGGTGAGCAAATTTATCAGAACGGCTCAAAGCACTTGTTACACGCAACGACCAATCGTTAAACTGGGCGATAAAATCAACAAAGGCCAAGTTATTATCGATGGCCCTTCGACTGACCAAGGCGAGCTAGCTTTAGGGACAAATGTGACTATTGCCTACACTTCATTTGATGGTTTGGGTTACGAAGACGCGATTGTAATTTCTGATCGATTGGTCAGAGATGATGTTTTGACTTCAATTCAGATCAATGAGTACAAAGCCAAAGTGATGGACACCAAATTGGGTGCAGAAGAAATTACCAATGATATTCCTAATGTTTCAGAAATCTATCTAGGCAACTTAACGGCTGACGGGATCATTAGAATTGGCAGCACGGTTAATTCTGGTGACATTCTGGTTGGCAAGATTGCGCCGAAAGGCGAGACAGAACTTTCGCCTGAAGAGCGGTTGCTGCGAGCCATCTTTGGTGAGAAATCCAGAGAAGTTCGTGACACGTCTTTGCGGATGCCTCACGGTGAGCAAGGCACGGTGATCGACGTTCAAGTCCTGGACAGTGATCTGGGCGATGAACTTGATCCAGGCACACTTAAGGAAATTAACGTCAAAGTCGCTCAGATTAGAAAAATCACCGTCGGTGATAAGTTAGCTGGCCGCCATGGTAATAAGGGTGTTATCTCAAAGATTGTGCCATCCTTTGACATGCCTCATCTTGAGGATGGAACCCCAGTTGACGTGATTATTTCGCCACTATCGGTGTTGGCGCGTATGAACATGGGTCAGTTGTTTGAAGCGCATGCTGGTTGGGCCGCTCAAAAACTTGGTTATAAAATTGCGGTGCCAGCCTTTGAAAGCTTTGATGAAGCAAAAATTTGGAATGAACTAAAACGAGCTGGTTTGCCAGTCTCCGGTAAAGCCCAGCTTTTTGATGGCAGAACTGGGGAGCCGTATGGCGAACCAACTACCGTTGGTGTTGGTTACATTCTCAAACTAACTCACATGGTTGAGGATAAGATGCACGCCCGTTCAACCGGTCCCTACTCACTCGTGACGCAGCAGCCACTGGGAGGAAAAGCGCAGATGGGTGGCCAGCGCCTGGGAGAAATGGAAGTTTGGGCACTCGAGGCGCATCGGGCTGCTCATACTTTGCAAGAAATGCTGACTATCAAGTCAGATGACGTTCGTGGTCGGGCCAAGGCTTTCGAAGCCATTGTCAAGGGTACAGACATTCCCGCTCCAACGGTGCCGGAATCATTCCGTGTCTTGATGCGAGAACTCAACTCGTTGGCAATCGACGTTGTGACTTACGAATCAGAGGAAATGGAAGAAGAAGAAACGCCGGTTCCCGTTGCAGTTGAGGGTGTTGTCCCAGCAGATATGGCTGCCAGTGATGAAGCGGTTGCGGCTCAGGAATCAGAAGTCATTGAGACGGCACATACCACTGAGGTGACAGCAGAAACGACTGAGGATCCAGATGAAGAACCGGAGTCTGAGCCGAGTGCTGAAGAAGTAAGCCCAGATGATGAGGCATTGGTTGAAACGACCAAAGCAGTAGCAACTGAAAAAACTGAAAATTAATACACCGAGGGGGAATCGAAATGAAAAATATCGTTGATTTTACAGCACTTGGCATTAGAATTGCTTCTCCTGAAGTGATTAAATCTTGGTCTCATGGAGAGATTAAGAAGCCAGAAACTATTAACTATCGCTCACTGCGAGCCGAAAAAGATGGCTTGTTTGATGAGAAGATCTTTGGCCCAACCAAAGACTATGAGTGTTTCTGTGGCAAGTACAAACGCATCCGTTACAAAGGGATTATTTGCGACAAGTGTGGCGTTGAGGTCACTCAAGCTAAAGTTAGACGTGAACGAATGGGTCACATTTCTTTGGCTGCCCCGGTTTCTCACATCTGGTACTTTAAAGGCGCTCCTTCCAAATTATCGCTCTTATTGGATATTTCACCCCGCAATATCAACGCCATTATTTATTTCTCAAAGTACCTGGTACTTGAAGTTGATAAAGAAGAAAAACTGGCCAATGTTGAGAAGTTAGACGTTAGTTTAGAAGCGGCCAAAGACGAACTAAAAGAAACTACCAAACAACAAATGGAGGCACTCAAAACTCAACTCACCACTGATAAAACTGCTCTGAAAGAAAAAGTTTCTAACAAAGAAACCTTACAACTTAAAATGGCTGAGCTTGAACTAAAAGCCAAAAATAAATTAGTTTCACTCAAACAACAACTTGAAACTCAGCTTGAGCAAACCGAAGAAATTTTTAAAGTCCTAAAAACGTTGGTCAAAAAAATTGGTAAACGCACAATCTTATCCGAGGACGAATACCTGAAGTTAGACGAATATGACGTTGCTTCTCACCTGCGAGTTGGCATGGGTGCCGAATCCTTGCTAGAGCTGGTTCGAGAAATGGATATGGATACTTTGGTTGATAACCTCAGAAAAGAAATGACTGATTCTAAGGGTGCCAAACGCTTAAAAGCCACCAAACGGCTGCGAGTGGTTGAAGGTCTGCGTAAAGCACAAATCAACGCTTCTTGGATGTTCTTGACCGTTTTGCCGGTCATCCCTCCAGATTTACGACCAATGGTTCAGCTTTCTGGTGGTCGATTTGCGACCTCTGATTTAAATGACTTGTATCGAAGAGTGATTAACCGAAACAATCGCTTGAAGCACTTAATTGATCTGGGTGCGCCAGAAATTATTTTGCGCAACGAAAAACGAATGCTGCAAGAGGCAGTTGACTCGCTGATTGATGGTTCCCAAACCAGCACTTCTCGACGTCGAGTGGCTCGACGTCCGCTCAAATCGCTTTCAGAAATGCTCAAAGGTAAGCAGGGTCGTTTTCGCCAAAACCTCTTGGGTAAACGGGTTGACTATTCCGGTCGATCGGTGATTGTGGTGGGACCTGAACTGAAACTCAATGAGTGCGGTATTCCCAAAGATATGGCCTTAGAAATGTTTAAGCCCTAT
>PFDH01000015.1:0-270 GCA_002772705.1 Candidatus Pacebacteria bacterium CG10_big_fil_rev_8_21_14_0_10_44_11
AAACATTTCTTCAGTTTGGGTGAAAAACAAGTCCAACAACTTGACGCGAACCCGAGAAATCATGAAGTCTTGTAGTTTATTCATAGGTGCGAGTTGTCTTAGTACTCGACCTCAGTCGATTTATCTACTACGGCGATCCAGGTTGAACCTCGAACCAAGGAAATATCTTTGCCTTTACCATCAACAAACCTGAGCTCAGATTCCCGTTTTGGCTTGCTCCATTTAGCCTTAGTGACCTGGGCATTGTTAAAAATCAAGACGTCACCAGTG
>PFDH01000015.1:278-6410 GCA_002772705.1 Candidatus Pacebacteria bacterium CG10_big_fil_rev_8_21_14_0_10_44_11
GGTATACAACATGTGCTTGTTTTCATCAATTGGCCCTTTTTCAGTGGTTAAGAGCACAATCACATTACTAGCCAAAATTTGCTGATTATTATTCAGATCTACATGTGGTTCGCCCGCCATGTTGCGTTTGTAACTATTGGTGGCCGAATCATACGTCCAGTCATTTTTATATTGACCATAGCCACTCCAAAATTCATAGCTGACTGTTTCGACAGCACCTTTTGCCACATCCTCAGACATAAATGTCCAAGGCTTAAAACCGGCTTGCCAATCAGAGGCAGGAACAATGGTTCGGCCGACTTTCTTTTCTGGAGACATATTGCTCCAACCCCGCTCAGCTCCCACCGCCCAGAGTTTTTCTGTAGTAGTTTCCATGGTGTGTTCTGTCGCTACATCCTTGCCAAGCCGATTAGCATTTCTGATAAAGGTAGGATAACCAATTGAAAATTGGTTTAAGTCGTTCGCTTGATTCCAACCATACTCACCAATTTGGCCAAGAGCATCAGCTGGTCCAGGCGTATTGCCCCCACCGACATGGACATAGAGCGGATAGTTAAAGCCTGAGGCATAATCAACAAAATATGTTCTTGCCGAACGAATTGGTGCTAAAGTGGTATCAAAGGCCTGGGCATCACAATAAAACAACCCCATAAACCTGGTCACACCGCCTTCGGCAATAATTTCGAAGACAACATCAGCCTTGGATAACCCAGATTGAGGCCGAGCATCAGGTGCATTTTCAATCATCACCGCTAAAGGACGCCGTTTGTCCCAGGCCGCTTTTTCAATTTTTGTGTAGTACTTGCCGTTGAGCGGGCAGGCTTGATCTTTTGGTTCACTTGGATCGATTTCTAGCAAAGCGCCTAACAAGGTGCCTTGTTGATCATCCGCTGCTTGGTTGGCTTCCATGCTTTGAGTCAGCTGCTGTTTATTCAAAGCTGAAAAGGCCGTGAACGAACCCACAGCCGAAAGGAGATAGAGAATGAGTGAAATAATCAGGATTTTCTTTGTCATAGAACCATTTCTTTATCTTAAGACCAAGCTTTAATTGTAACGTAAATAGAAATAAATGCCAACAACTATAGCGGTCAGTATGACAGAAATCATCACAGTTTTCATCAGATCATTCAGGACTGTTTGGTGGTGGCTCAACTGAGTTTGGGTAAAAACTGGGGTAGCTGGCTTTTTCAAATCTTGGCCAGAAAAAGAATAACCCCCCGAGTTAGTCTCTTCTGAGGGTGACTGAGCCAGCTGTGCCAGCCGCTGCGTGGCTTTAATCTTCTGTTCTCTGGTTCTGTGAACTGCCATAAGAGCACTTCTTAAAAGAGACGAATCACGTCTCGAATTGTAATTGCCACAATTAGTAGCATCAGACCTACATAGCCACCATAACTGAGCCAGTACTCCATTTTAAATAAGTGTTTCCTAGCCACAAATAACTCAAGCAAAGTGAAAAATGCTTTGCCACCATCTAGGGGTGTGATCGGTAAGACGTTCATAATCGCTAAATTGATTGACAACATCGCGGCAAAAGATAAAATCATTAAAAAACCTTGATTAAGAATGCCTAGCGTATACGCTTGATGGACAATGCCAACAGGCCCGGCTAATTCAGAAGAAAGTTGACCACGTTGAACCAGGTCAGTACCAAGTTTTGATAGGGCCTTCAGAATTTCACCACCCAAAGCCAACGACTCACCAACGCCATACCTAGTGGCTTCCCAGGGTGTTTGCCACCAAGGAAAATGAGTGAAGATAATTTGATCAAAAGCAATGCCCAACGAACCCTCATTTTGTGGAGTCTCCGCCTGGGTTCGCAAGTAAACAGGATAGTAAGCGACCGCATCCTGACACGTGCTGTTAACACAATCGCCAGTGGTAACCAAAACTACCTCTTGACCCTGATGAGCGCCAACGAACTCAATTACCTGATCTGGACTGGCAGTTAGGGTGATCTCGGCTGCCTGGTTAGTTTGAAAGCCAATCACCCTCACCGAACTAGGCACCCCGGCTTGAGCCGCTGGCGAATCAGGCGCAATATAGCCAATTCTGGCGCCATCAACTGGTGTTGGCACGCCCAACCAAGAAAATAGAATGGTAAAGGCAAGAATACCAAACAAAAAATTAACTGTGGCACCGGCCAAAACAACATACAGCCGTTGAAACAGATTGGCGGCATAAAACTCACCTTTTTTGGTTTGGTTATTTCGCTTGGTTGGGTCAGCTTCCTCACCATCCATGCGGACAAAACCGCCAAAGGGAATCCAATTGAGACTGAATTCAGTTCCCTGCCAAACAAACAACTTATAAGCTTTAGGTGGATACCCCAAACCAAATTCTTTGACCGTAATTCCAACTTGTTTGGCGGCAAAAAAGTGCCCTAGCTCATGAATCAGAACCAGAAAAGACAAAACCAAAACAAAAATACCAATACTGAATAGTAGGCTAAGCATAAATTAGATGGTAAGTAGTAACTTTTCTTTTGAAGCTAGCAAGACTTCAAGTTGGTCAACTGCTTTTTTATGGCGTGCTTCTAAATCTTCTAAATCTAGAGTAACATCATCTTCACTGATACCACTTTCACCTTTTTGGGCTTCTATTTCTTGTTTTGCCTTCGATCGAACGTCCCTCAACATCGCTTTGCCATTCTCAATTCTTTTGTGTAGCTCTTTAACCATCTCTTGTCGTTTTTCTGAAGTTAAACTAGGAACAACGATCCGAATTATTTCGCCGTCCACTACTGGGTTTAAGTTAAGGCTGGCAATTTGAATTGCTTTTTCGATTGTTCCGAGCAAACCTTTGTCCCAAGGCGCAATTTTGATTAGGGAAGCATCTGGCACCGAAATTGAAGCCAACTCTACTAGTTTCATTTGTTGACCATACGCTTCAACTACCACCGGATCAAGCATTTCAGCTGAAGCCCGACCTGTTCTTAAGAAGCTAACTTCTCTGCGAACGTGTTCCAAAGCTTTTTGGGTGTTAGTTTCAAAGTCTGAAAATGAATATAGCATAATCTTCTTTCATTAGGCTTGTTGCGAAATAAGAATTACTGTCAATTTTGCATCTATTTGAGCATTTTTGCAGGCTCAGATTGACGATAGTAGCCTATGCTACTTGAGTCAAGATGGAACACACAAAAATGCCAAATAGATGTGGAAGGGCGGTGAGTGTTGTTTCGCAACAAGTCCATTGTACCAAACAGTAGGTCACTTTTCAGGTATAGTATCATAACAGCAGTCTATGTTGATACATTTTTTGGTTGATATTATCGCCAGCATCACTAGTGTGGAGTATTATCAATCCGTCCTGAGTCGTAGCTTTTTCTCCTCACTGCGGTTTTATTTAGCTTTTCTAGTCATCATTACTACGGTCTTAACGGCTGAGTACTGGCTTAAAGCGGCACCAAATTTGCGACATTCCGTTGATGACATTGCCACTGAAACAGTTAGTGATTATCCAGCTGATCTGCTGATTAATTGGGATGGCGACTCACTTTCTAGTTCAGTGGGAGAAGTAGTTGTGCCCTTTCCCAATGCAATGCCCCAGTATTTTAAGGATTTAGCTAAAAATCTGGCGGTGCTAAACCCAAGTCAAGCTCAAACTTCAGTTGAGGCGCTGTTTGAGTTGACCCCGACCAAGCTCTACATGATTGATCAAGGTCAGCGTAGCACTGGGGTTGGCTTACAAGAACTGCTTGGGTCAAATCAAATTCTGATTGACCAGCAATCACTACCCCAAAATGTCACCAGGGTCAAAGCTTCAATTCTTAACTTCGTCACCTTTGTTGGCTATTTCTATCCAATCTGGGCCTGGTTTGGATTACTCGTGTCTCGGGCCTACTTATTAGTGATTGAGGGTAGTTTAATCTTTATCTTAATCAAGTTGCAGCGTTGGCCGATGAAGTACCTAAAAGTGGTGCAACTCTGTCTGCATATTTTTGTTCCAGCCGAAATCGTTAATCAGACCACCCGCCTAGCCGGCATTAAGACTCCCATTTCGATGCTGATGCTTTCGTTCTGGGTTCTGTTTGTGGTGATCTTTTTTTCTCTGCAACGAGCACCCGCCATCAAAAAAATTTGATGCTAGCGAGTTTTTTTGTCTATGCGAATATCATAATCCAAAGTCGGATAAACTAAATCTTGTTTAGACGGATCTGCCTCTTTTAATTGTTGCTGAGCGATCATCACTCTGAGCAGCAGTGGGTTGAGATTAGCAGAAAGGGAAGCTGTATCGGTTTGGTCAGGCTGAACATTCTTGACTAATTTAGAGTTTTGGATGTAGGCGTTGACTACAAATAGCATCGCCAACACCATCAGAGTCAAACCTGCAATTAAGCCAATAATCACCCGTTTTTGTTTTAATAGTGGTACCTTGACAGTCAATTCGGGATTTTCGTCCTCAGGCAGCTGAACCAGCGGCTCAAACAGCGGTTTTTCGACTGAAAACTTAGTTTGATTTTGGTCGGTATACTCTGGCATCTTAGGTTAACTCCACAAACAATTCTTCTAAAAATGACAAAATTTGCGAAGTACCGCTGTAGGCTTGGCTCAGAGCCTTGCCTAAATTAGATGAAAAACTTGACCTAGTCATCGTTTGCTGATTGGCATATTGAGTTCTAATAGTGAGCAAATCCCGTTGGGTGATTTCGATAGCTTTGTTAACTTCGCGGTAAGCACGATCGCGCTCCGCCTGTCTTAAGAGATTAGTCGGATTATCAACATGATACTGAAGAATATCTTTATAAATAATCAGCGACTTGTCATAGACAGCCTGAATGTCCCCAATCCTGATGAGCGCCATTGACTGATAGGCCGTACTTTCAAACGGAGCGGAGAGTGTTGCAAACTCATCAGCTCTAGCTGTTATGTCTTCTCTGATCTTGGAGTTGAGAACGTCTTGCCGATGCGCTCGAAGTTTAAGAATGTAATTAATCATGTTTCCTGTTAGTCTGTCTTTCTCGGAAAGTTCTACCCCTTCAGTGTCATCAAGCGAAGCTCGCATCAACTCAAAGTAGGTAATCAAAACATCAGTGCGGCTGAGCATTACTTCTCGGCTGCTTTGGATGGCTTCTTCGAGTGATTGTAAAGTGTTGAGTTTTTCGTATTGCGCTTTACTAATCAAGTACTGACGCTCTAGACTAGAGTACTTTTCAACTTGATCCTGGTAAAGCTCGCGCAGTTGGAGAATCTCTTTGGTTTGTCTTGGCTTGGTAAAAACCAAATCTGGATTGGCTTCAGCACTCTCTGTTGCAGTCATTCGTGCCGAGTCAGTTGCTTCTTGCGCCTGAGTTAAGCGAGTTAACAAAAAACCAAAAGCGATGACTAGGGCTAACGTGATGGCAAAGTTAGTTATTTTCATTGGTGGTATTGAGTTCTTTGGCTCGGATAAACTCGATTGCTTCGTGCAGTGATTCAAACGTGCCAGTGTCCAACCACTTGCCATTAACAAAAGCCACGTCAAGGCTTCCTTCTTCTAGATACTTGTTGTTGAGGTCAGTAATCTCTAGTTCACCACGGGGTGAAGGCTGCAAGGCGCGAGCTTTTTGAATCACCGAGTTATCATAAATATAGAGTCCGGTCACCGCGTAGTCTGACTTGGGCTGCTCTGGTTTTTCAACAATCGAAATAGCTTTTTTGTTTTCGTCAAAATCAACTACCCCAAAACGTTCTGGGTCGGGCACCTGTTTGGCAAAAATTCTTCCGCCAGATTGGAAACTAGAAATGGCATCAAAAAAGTTGTCTTCAAAGATATTGTCCCCCAGGATCAAAGTCACCTGATCATCTTGAATGAAGTTGGCACCAATAATGAAAGCCTGAGCCAAACCCTCTGGTTTATCTTGAACCTCGTAGGTAAATTTACAGCCAAACTCGTTGCCGCTTCCCAAAAGTTTTAAGAAATCCCCGGCATGATCTGGCGCTACAATAATCATAATTTCTTTAATTCCCGCCGTTAGCAAGGTTTGAAGCGGAAAATAAATCATTGGCTTGTTATAGATGGGGAGCAGCTGTTTACTGGTCACCTTAGTTAGGGGGCGTAGCCGTGTCCCTGAGCCACCAGCCAAAATAATTCCTTTCATACTTCCTTCCATTATTGATTTAGTTGACAAGCGTTAGTGTAACATCTTGATGTTAA
>PFDH01000015.1:6517-6909 GCA_002772705.1 Candidatus Pacebacteria bacterium CG10_big_fil_rev_8_21_14_0_10_44_11
GCCAGACCTCTAAAAAAACGAAAGCAAAAAGTCCAGAGGCCAGCAACAAAACCAAATAACCCAACCAGTGTTTTGAGAATTCTTGTTTCATCGTTAGTAGATAAAGCCTCCCCTAAATACTAATAAAATAAAGCTTATGGTAAGCAGATAAATGATGTGAGCCAAGTTGAGACCGACCAGCCTGACGGTACCTTTGCGATGGCTAATCACCCAATCAAAAATCAGCGTCACCACTAACATAATTAGAACTGATAAACCAAACGCTTTAATCAGTTCGGTTGGAGAAAAGATTGGCTGTCGATTTGTCAGGCTACCTGCGGGTACAGCTGACTCAGCTAACACTGGGCGAATATTTGGCTCCAGGCTCTCTTGAGTTGATGGCAGCAGATTAG
>PFDH01000015.1:7003-7957 GCA_002772705.1 Candidatus Pacebacteria bacterium CG10_big_fil_rev_8_21_14_0_10_44_11
TTGAGTCACTGGTCGACCAAACATCTGGACGACAAGCGTGGTCTCCATACCCTCCAACGTACCGTTGACGACAGCTATACCTATCTCTTGATACCGAGGATTCATAATGTTGGCAGCGTGAGTCGGTGAGGCCATCCAAGCCGCCACCATGTCAGAAGTAATGGCAAAATCTCTGGCCAAATTCTCTCCGGCGGCAACGTACTGATAGCCGGCACCTGAGATGAACGCCCAGGGTTCAGTGCCATCGGGGGCTTGATGTGCCCAATACTGTTTGGCAAACATATCTTGGGCTTTGGTCGCGGCTGCTTGAGAAAGTTGCTCATTATAGGTCAAAGCTCCTAAGCCGTTCTTGGCCCGTTCTTGATTGGTCTGAGCGATCACATCAATCATGGTAATGTCAGACGCGAACCCCAAAACATTACCAAGCTTGGAATTGAGTTGATTAGAAATCAAAATAAATATAAAGAAACCAACTACTAAACCCACCAACGACAAGAAACTTTCCTCGTGCAGCACCCGCGGGCGGTGGTTGTTTGACCGCCGGGGATAAAACAAGTGTGCAAATGTTTCGAAAAATTGCATAACAGCTGTACTCATTATGCAGAGTGTAGACAGAGAATACAAGTTAGGAGAATTGAATGTTAGGAGAATGAAGCTGAGGCTTGGCAGTTATTGGCAGAGGCTGGTTAAATCACCGTCATAAGCCAGGATCATTGAGTGGAGTTGACAGATTGAGGTTTGAGCTCGACGGGTACTGACTGATGAAATTGCCGAAAGCAGCGATCCCCAAAAAGTGGGCTCTTGCTTGAGCCGAGTGATTTTATAATTGTCCCCCACTCCAGCCTGTTCTGCTAATAGTTGGTACGCAAACTGCTTGCTGCCAATCTCGTCAATCAACTTGATTTCTTTGGCTTGCTCTTCGCTATAAACCAAAGCGCCAATTTGAGTTTTGAT
>PFDH01000015.1:7969-8332 GCA_002772705.1 Candidatus Pacebacteria bacterium CG10_big_fil_rev_8_21_14_0_10_44_11
TGACTTACCGGCAGTAATATAGGTAGTTTGAATCCCCTTTTGAGTGACCACCCCACCTGCCAGCAAACCGCCATCTTCACTCACCACTGAGTCATAGTACTTAAAAGGGCCAAAAATAACCCCAATGCTGCCAATGGTAGTGCCAGTGTCTGCCACTATCTTATCGGCACCAATCGCTGACCAGTAGGCGCCAGAAGCAGCCAAGCCATTAACGTAGGCCACCACCGGCTTACCAGTCTTCTGTTTGTACTCAGTTACCCCATCCAAAATGGCATTACTACCATAGATGGTGCCGCCGGGAGAATTTATTTGAAGCAAGATACCTTTAATGTTTGGCTCCTCTGCAGCTTTGGCTAGTTCTTC
>PFDH01000016.1 GCA_002772705.1 Candidatus Pacebacteria bacterium CG10_big_fil_rev_8_21_14_0_10_44_11
TCTGTTTTGAATGCTCTGATTACTGTATCGGTTTCCCAGCCGCCGTGCCTAAAAAGTTGACCAAAAAAATAGTTTTGCCTCAAAAAAGCCAACGCTGCCCAGTTGCCTGTTTCCACTCTGACCATAATTTCTTTGGCCAGCTCTGGAGTGACTCTTTCGTCGGCGTCAATATACAGTAACCAATCAGTGGCCACAGCCTTCAGAGCCTCAGTTCTGAGTCTGGCAAATGACTGGTGCTTAAAAGAGATGACCTGGGCTCCTCTTTTTTCAGCTAGATCAGCAGTTGCGTCAGTTGAGCCATTATCAATCACCAGCACTTCAGTACACCACTGCAGCGTCTCTAAACAGGCTTCGATCATTAAAGCTTCATTTTTGGCAATCACCACCGCAGTCATTGAAGGTTTATTCATATAATTGGTTGCTTCCCAAATTGACGAGTGATAAAGTGATAGGCAGCCATACTTTCCATTCTATTGTTTGAAACTAGAAAACGTAAGAGCTGATTAATCACCGTTAGTTTTGTTCGCCAACCACCATATTCCCAAAAAAACAAGAGTTTATTTCTGGATTGATAGTACTGATGCAGGGCCGAACCGGAGCCATCGCTAGAGCCGGCATTGAGGTGCCAAATTTTGGCCTCCGGACAAAACCCAAGACTGTAGCCAAAAGAAACAGCTTTCCGACTCAACTCAACATCTTCAAAGTACATATAGTAACGTTTATCAAGTAAACCGATTTTTTCCAGCACTTCGCGTTTAATCAGCAAACAGCAGCCAGTTAAAAAATCTGGCTGACTGGCATCGTCGTATTGACCGCGGTCAACCTCATCAACTCCCCGATGAAACGCCAAGAGATTAGGCCAATCCAGACTACCACCGGCAAACCAAATCACTTTTCCTCTCTCCTCAGCTAAGTAGCTTGCCCGATGAAACTCCTTATTTTCCATAAAGTAAATTTTTGGGCAGAGCAATCCAAGTTGGGGATCTGCTTCGGCTTTTTGAAGCAAAACTTCCAGAAAATCTTTTGCAACAACCGTATCGTTATTAAGCAAAACCACATAATCTGAGTTAAAAGCCTCTAAGGCATGGTGAATCCCTAAGTTGTTACCGCCGGTAAATCCTAAGTTCGATTCACTTCTGATAACTTGGGCAAAAATCGCAAAAGCAGCGGGCAAGCAATAGGGGTCTAAAGAACCATTATCAACTATCAGTACAGTGTACTCGGCTTTAGTTAGTTCTAATCCGGACAAGCTTTTTAAACAAGCGGTGGTTAGTGGGGCAGAGTTATAGTTAACAACGATGATTGAAATATGTGGCACAAAGCTATTATATCTCCTCTGTGATCTGATGGGAAATGATTAGAACTTACCTCGGCGTCTGACTCTCCACCACCACGCCGAAAGTCCGGTTGTGTGTTGGATTTTATAATCTGCTATCCAGTAGGCCAAAGTCTGTTTCATCTCTTCTATTTGACAAAGAGTTTCGGTTAGTGTCCCAACGTCATCTTTTCTGCCCGACAACTCCCAAACCTTGAGATACGCAACAAATTGATACATGGCTTGTAAAAATGACAAAGCCACGCCATGAATACCCTCTTCAAACCCCTTTTCTAAAAATAATCTCTTGGCTAACTCTTGATTAAAGCGGTTAATCAGCGCCGCTGACGAAAATTGCTGGACTGATGGTTTGCCTGTCGCCGCGATTGAGGTGTATCGATCTAAACGAAGCAAGTAATCAGAAATTGACGCATAGTTGTGGTGAATGATTGCTAACTTTTGATCGGCAGGTAAATATTCAGTGTTGCCAGTAATTTCTGGTAGGCTGTGAACTGCCTCTTTCCAGGTAACGGCTGCCTTCTTGAAAAGCCTGGGTTGAAAATCTGGCCACCAGCCAGTTTTTTGGATCCACTTACCAAAAATGATATTTTTTCGGGGAATAAAAAAGCAGTTACATTCTGATTTTTGAGCAATCAGATGGCTTATCTTCTCGGCTAGATCTGGAGGTATTTCTTCATCAGCATCAAGGACAAATATCCATTGATTTTTTGCCTTGGCAATCGCAAAGTTTCTGGCCGGTTCAACATAGCCTACGTCCGGATAAAAATAGACTTTTTTGGCATATCGTTTGGCGATCGCAACCGTCCGGTCGGTGCTTTTCATGTCAACAACCACAATTTCGTCAGCAAAATTAGCAGATTTTAGGCTGCGTTCGAGTGTTTTTTCGCAGTTTTTAGTGTTAATGACCAGGCTGATTGGTAGTTTCATACTAGTATCGTATCATTTCCGGGCGTTTCTCAAAGACGCGAACTCAAGAACGACTTTATTTTTACCTAACACCATCATCACCACGACATAGATAAAACCACTGAGCGCCATTCCCAGCAATAACTTTACCAAGCCTTGACTCCAATACTCCAGACCAAAAAACCCGACCCCAGCTAAGCAGACGCTAGCGACGGCCTGTCGCCAAATCTGTTCAACAATCTGTACGTCAACAATCTTTTTGACAAACAAGATCGGCAAGAATGAGGTCAAACTAATAATAAAGGCAGCCAACGCCACTCCGTTGTAACCATACAAATAAATCAACACTGGCGTTAAGATCCAGGTCAAAACTGTCCAGAAACCCATCAGTTTGAGGGTAGTTGAGATATGACCAATGGCATTCAGTGTATTAGTTAGCGGGGTTGAGATTGCCCCACCGACAATGCTGAGCGTGAAGAAAATCAAGCTGAAGGCGGCTGGTTCCCATTTGGCATAAACTGGGAAAACCGCTAACAATGGATAGACAAAAACGCTCATGCCGGCTAGTAAAGGAAAAATCACCAAAGAAATAAAAAAGATGGCTTTTTCAATCGCTCGTTTGAGCAAATTTTTATCATGCTGTAACCGAGAAAAGATTGGAAAGGAAAGGGACATCACATTTTGAACAGTTAAATTATAGGGGTAACTTGACCAGTTCTTGGCCCAATTGATGTAGCCAAATTGAGCCAGGGGCAAGTAGTAACCCAAAGCCAGATAAAACAGTTGATCTTTAATTCGGGCTAAAAAGTCATTCAGTTGAAACTTGACACCATATCCAAGCAGTGACCTTAAAGCTGAACGAGCAATGCCAATTTTTAGCTGCCAGCGTTGAATAAACATCATCGCAATCACACCACTAAACGACCTCATTAGAATTGCCGGTACAAAAGAAAAAGCACCGTACCCAAGCAAGGCGGCGGTTACCAGGGTGACGTTGTAAAACAGTTGCTCAACCAACTGGGGGATAATTAACTTAGAAAACTCCAATTTGCGCTCTAGAATCAACGAAGGAATGGTTTTGATTGAAGCCAGTGGAAATGACAGACCCAAACTAACTAAAATATAGTTGCCAACTGGTCCTGTTTTTTGTGCAACCACCCCCGACCAAGCTAAACTGACAGTGAGTAAAAAAATCAGCCAAGACAAAATCTGTTGCAAAGTAAAAGCAGTTTTGTACTCTTCGTCAGTTGGGGATTCTTTTTTTTGAATTAATGTGGCAGCCAAACCGATATCAGAAAAAAAGACCAGCAGCGCAATAATCTGATTAACTAAACCAAAAACACCAAAATCCTCCGGTCGCAGCAAAGCGCTCAGAATCAAAGCAGAAATTATGGCGATCCCGTACGAAAGGATTGTTCGGCTGAAGTACGAAACAGCACCCACAATTGACTTTCGTTTAACGGCAGCGGCTTCGAGCGCAGGCAAGGCAAAGACTTTATCTGCTGACATGAAAGTAATTTCTTTTACTAACAAAGCTTTGTACAACTACCGCCAGCCCAAAAACGATTAAGCTGGCTAGACTAATTCTATCAGACCAAGCTCTGATTGGTGTCTTTAAGAAACTAATCGTGATGGATGAGTGACCTGCTGGAATTTGAGCCGAAACCAAACCTTTGTTGTCCTGAATCGGCACTGATAAACCATTAACCCTGACTTGCCAGCCAGGGTAATAACTCAGATGAACCGTGAGGGTGGTGGCGACCGAGCTCCAAACAGACCAAGTTTTTTCTTGAGTTTTGTTTAGTATGGTCTCGATCCGTTCACAGCCTTGATCGCAACTAGCTAGCTCTACCATCACTGGGGGCTGATCGGGGAATGTTTTGGGCAGATAGTCAGGCAAAACGCTACTGAGCTCCTGACTAATTTGATAAGGGTCAGTGGTGTAGTACTTTTCGGGATGATCTAACTGAGCCTCAGGTCTAAAATACCGAGCATTAACTAGCAGTAGCAACAATAGTAACCAAGTAAAGAACCATCTTTTAAATCTAGAGTTGACCGCATACAAACATACCGGTGAAACCAAACCAATAAAAAAACAACTAATGGACAGAAATCGCCAGGGAAATTGAACAAACTGCAGTAAACTGCTTGATTGCCAAACAAAATTTGATTTTTGGGTGGTCATCAATAAAGAAACGGCTAACAGGAGGTAAAAACTACACAGTAATGTTAACTTTTGCCAAGAAAGCTGTTGGGTGTTTTTGTATTGCCAAAATACTTGATAGCCAATCAAGAACAGACCAGCCACCAGCAGAATCAGCTGACCAAGACCAAGATAAAACGAAATACCGTCGGTCGGACCCCAAGATGAGCCACCATAGCCCCAATTATCAGCGAGAAACTGGCGTAGATACACAAAATGGATTGAGTAGTCAAAATAGCCCCCAGTCACCGTTGCTTGGACTTTGGTCAAATCTTTCTCTGCAAAGGCGGGTAACAGATAAAAAAGTGAAAGGCCAACTGCGACCAGATAAGCAAAACCAACGGTGATCATTCTTTGCCAAACAGCAAAGGAATTCAGACTTTGTCTGTGTTTAAGGTTGATCAACTGAAACCCCAAAAAAATCAAACCGATGAATAAAGAAAACGGCAGAAAAAGTAGGGTCAAGAGATTGTGTGATAAAAAGAGGACGGAGAGTGAAATAATCAAGCCAACCCATGACTTGGAGACACCGTTGAGTACTTGCCACAAGTAGTAGCTGATCCAAACAATGGCCATGATTCCCCAGATCTCACTCAGAGCGCCACGGACAAATAAATCAACGGCTCGATAAGGCGCCAGCGTCACTGAGGCGGCCACCAGTAACCCGCCTGCTCTGCCGTACAGCTGCTTGCCTAATTTAAAACTACCTACGGCCGTGCCAAAATTAGCGATCAGCATTAACAGCTTAAAAGAGACAATTACGGGCAGACCGGCCAAGAAGAAGAGCGCTCCCAGGTAATACGGGAGCGGACCATAAAACTCAAAAAGTGGCATCCCAAAGCCATAGCCAAAGTTTTGGCTCCATCTGACTGGAACGTGACCGTCTTGCAGCGCATTCGCCATTTCACTGATTCTGGAAACATGCAGATAATCATGTACATAGAAGATCCCGGGTCTGAAAATTGACCAGGATGATGCTAGAATTATCAAAGTCAGCCAAACAGCAACAACACTTGATTTCATTGCTTACAGTATAAGATAAAAGACTGATTCGTCATAGCATAACTAGAGAAAACAGGATTTTGCTCTTATGAGAATAGAACATGACAACGGCATGGCGGCTAAACAACAGCAATTGGTACCTACCGTTGATTCGGTAAAACAGCTCTTTTTTAAGGCCACTGGCCTTTCGCTCTTGTTTGCTCTTGTCTTGCTTTTGATTACCGGACTCATTTTTGGCTTGGTGCTAAGCCAAAAGCTCAGTCAGTTTTTGACCATTACGGGACTTTCTTTTAGCCAAGCAAAATCAATTGTGACCAAAGGAATCACCCAAGATCCAAAACAAACAGACGGCAAAACTATCATTCTAATTTTAGGGCTTGATCGGGTGTTAAACAAGCAGTTAGCCCAACCTTTGACCGATACAATCATCTTAGCTTCAATTGACTACAGCTCGGGTACAGTTAGACTGCTCTCGCTGCCCAGAGATTTGTGGAGTCCTGAGTATCAGACAAAAATTAACGCACTGTATGCCTATGGTCAAGATCGATATCCAAATCAACCTGAGCGGTTCTCCTCAGAAGTAATCTCGCAAATGACTGGGGCTCCGATTGATTACACGGTGGTTTTTTCGCTCCAATCAATCTCACAGTTGGTTCAAATGCTCGGTGGTTTGCAAGTAACCGTTCCAACTAGTTTTGTTGACTCAGAGTTTCCTCGCGAGGATATTGATCTTTCAACTGCCATCAGTCAGGCCGAGTTGTACCAACGCGTTGAGTTTAAACAAGGAACTGAGCTACTGTCACCAGAGCGGGTGACACAGTATATTCGCAGTCGGCATAGCCAAGGAGAGACTGGCACTGATCTTGATCGAGCTG
>PFDH01000059.1:0-7762 GCA_002772705.1 Candidatus Pacebacteria bacterium CG10_big_fil_rev_8_21_14_0_10_44_11
TCCCACGGATCAAACCAAGACGCCTGCCCGCTAAAAACATAACCAACCGGGACGTGTTTCAAGGCATACCAGTTGGGATAAAGACTAATAAAAAGAGCAATAAAGCTAATGATTAGGCTGATGACGATTATCTTAGACTTGGTCATAGAGCAAGTTAATCCGACTGAGACAAAAATGTGTGATCTGTCGCATTATTTCTGAATTAGGAGAAAATATAATGGGGTCTGACCATTTTGTACTACAATCAGGAGAAATCATAAGAATGGCTTATTGCAAAACTTAATTACATCTTTTCTGGTGCTTCAATTCCTAAAAGTCCTAGGCCAACCTTTAACGTTTCAGCCACCGCAGCGGTGATCGCCAGACGGCTTTGCTGGATCTGCGAGTTAGTTTCTTTTAAAATTGGTAAATCATGATAAAAAGTACTGAACGTTTTAGCCAAGTCATAAACATAAATGGCAATTTTTGAAGGATCATACTCCTCAGCCGCTGAGAGAATCGCTTCTGGAAAAAGCGCCAGTAATGAAATTAACTTACATTCTGATTCTTGTTTGGCTAAAATGATCGCTTTTTGAAGCTGAAGTGGATCAATTCCTTTTAGCATTGAGGCAGCTCTGACTTGGGCGTATTGAACATACGGAGCGCTGTTGCCTTCCATAGTCAGTATCTTGTCCCAATCAAAAATAATTGTTCGCTTGGGATCAGCCATTAGATCATTCCATTTTAAAGCGCCAATAGCAATTTGTTTAACTAGCCGCTCTTTTTCTCTAGCATCGGTCACTTGCGTTCTATTTTCCACTAACTTCTTCGTTCTTTCCAAGGCCTCATTGACGAGATCTTCAAGAAAGATCACTCTGCCTTTTCTGGTAGACATTTTACCGTCCGTCAACCGAATTAGACCAAAATAAACATGTTTACTTTTCTCAGCAATTTTCAAACCCATTTCTTTTAAGACACCAAACAGCTGTTCAAAATAAAATTTTTGATCTTCACCAACCACATAAATCATGGCGTCAAACTTTTGATCACTTCGGTAAAGTGCAGTGGCAATATCCCGGGTCAAATACAGAGTAGCGCCGTCTGATTTTTTAATAATTACTGTTCTAAGGCCTTGGTCTTCCATGTCAATCACCAATGCCCCCTCACTTTTGGTGACAATGCCACAGTGTTCTAAACGCGCAATGGTTGGTTGCAGCATATCCTCATAAAAGCTTTCGCCTTTCACCCAATCAAACTCCACTCCAAAAATGGTATACATCTTTTGAAACTCAAGCATTGACCAGTCAACAATTTCTTGCCATTTCGCTCTGGCATTAGGGTCACCGTCTTCTAACCGTTTAAACCAAGCTCTGCCTTCGTTGACAATTTTTGCAGCTTTTTCTTCTGCTTCAGTTTGGGAAAGTCCCTGGTATATCTCACTTTTGGGATCAGCCGCCTGGTTAATTCTGACATAGAGTTTTTGCAATTCTTCGATTGGATGTTCTTCGATGATCTTTGGATCTCCCCAAAGCTCAAGTGCTCGCAACAAATGACCAAACTGCGTTCCCCAATCGCCAAGATGATTATCTTTAGTAATGCGGTGACCTAAATGAGCCAGAATTTTTGCCAGTGAGTCACCGATAATTGTTGAGCGCAAGTGACCGACGCTCATCCGCTTAGCAATGTTTGGCGACGACATGTCGATGATAATCTTTTGCTCTTGATCTTGTTTTTCTTTGCCGTAATCAGCACCCATATCCAAAACATTCTCAACCACATCTTGACCAAACTTTTGAAAGTTTAGCTGCAGATTGAGATACGGTCCAATCGCCAGAAAAGATTGGACGTAGCCATCTTGTTCTGGCTGCAGTTTGGCTGCTAATTCCTGAGCAATCTCATTGGGTGATTTTTTGAGGGAGACGGAAAAAGCAGCACAGTGAAAACCAAAATCACCCTCGATCTGCTCGGGAGTCCGACTGATGATCACTTGATTGACAACCTCTAACGGCAAATCTATTTTTTGGAGCGCAGTGATTACTTCTTGTTTTAATTGAGCCAGTGGGTAGAGCTTGTGTATCGTCATAGTCTTGATAAAACTAGCGCAATTCTAACACGATATTGAGCCGCACTACTATTATAGCCGACAGTTCACAAATTATCTCAATCGCATTCTGAGCTGATTCAAGATCACCACAATCAAGGAAATACATCAGACGGTGTGGCTTAATTATCTAGTAACAAAGGTCAAAGCTTTGCCAACTTTTCCGGCGCGACCAGTGCGACCAATTCGGTGCACATAGTCTTCGTAGGACATCGGTTCATCAAAGTTGATGACGTGAGTCACGCCCTCAATATCAATTCCTCTAGAAGCAACGTCAGTAGCAAGTAAAGCTTGGACTCTGCCTTGTTTGAAATCTTGCAGAGAACGTTGTCTGGCACTTTGACTTTTGTTGCCGTGAATCGATCTGACCTGAATGCCACGTTCAAACAGTTGCTGTTCCAGTTTATTGATGCCGTGTTTAGTGCGACCAAAGACTAGAACTTTTTCAAACTCCACTTGTTTCAGGAAGTTATGCAGCACGTCAACTTTGTTTTCGCCATGAGAAATTCTGACCATTTCTTGCTCAACATGAGTAGCAGTTTCTCGTTGCTTAACACTAATCCTAACTGGATCAGTCAAAAACTGGCGCATAATCTGTTCGCAGTCTTTATTCATGGTGGCGCTAAAGAAAGCCGCCTGACGCTCGGCTGGCAACTTTGAGATCAAGAACATGATATCTGGTCTAAAGCCGATATCTAACATCCGGTCAACTTCGTCTAAGACAATATTAGAAAACAGGGCGGTTTTGAACGCGCCTCGGTTAATTAAGTCTTTCAATCTGCCTGGTGTACCAATCACAAAGTGAGGATTTTTGCGCAACTTGTCCATTTGCGTGGCAATGTTTGCGCCCCCAATACAGAGGGTGACACCTAAAGGTAGACCATTGGCAAAAGCGGTGAACTCTTCAAAAATTTGTAATGCCAGTTCTCTGGTTGGCGCCAAAATCAAGACACCTTGCTTTGGATTGGCCATCACCTTCTCTATTAACGGCAATAAGAAAGCCGCAGTTTTGCCGGTGCCAGTGTTGGCAATACCGACCACGTCTCTACCTGCCATCATTGGAGGAATCGCTTGATCTTGAATGGGAGTTGGGGTAGTGTAACCACGTTTAACAACATTGGCTAAAACTTGATCTGACAAACCAAAATCAGCAAAAGCGTGCTCGGGCACGAACTCCACTTCTTGGAGAGGCTGAATAGCGGCACTAACGTAGTAAGCCACGTTAATACTTGGCCGCTGTGGGCGGCGCTGATTGGAGAAACGTTGATTGGAGAAGTGCGAAGATCGGTTAGAGTGGTTAGCATTATTTGAACCACTTGAATTATACGAACGGCCACGTCCCCTATTTGAATAGGACATCTTTTTTCCTTTTACCTTTATTGTTTACTGCGGAGAGAATCACATCTTCCGCCATGTAGTGGGGAATTTCAAACCGAAGACTGTCAGTATAGCAGATTTATCTTATAAGTCAAAATTTTGGGTACTGCCAGTACATGCTTTTCCTAACCTGAACCGGAGCTCTCTCCTCAAGTGGTTTGAGCTTGAGAATCAACAGATCATAATGGCCAGCAGACTTGTCCTGATAGACTACTGTTTCCAGATTTTCTTGATAGTACTGAGTGAGGGTATTATTCGGCACCATTGAAACTACCGCATAGTTAACATCACTTAAAATGGTGTTATAGATAGCTGGATCGAGCGGCTCGTTGTTTGGGGTGTTGGGTGATTCGCGCAGCTGAAGGTCAGAACGGTGTTGGTGTAGGTAAAAATAGGGATCAGGAAAAATAGACAGCAACACCTTTTCTCCCTCTGGTAAATGGTCTGAAATGGCCTGGCCATACTCTTCATAGGTTTGAGTTTTAAGGACGATTTGGTTGATAGAGTTGAGGTAAATCATCAAATTTACAGCTATCAGTAAGACAAATACCAAGCCAGCATAATAGATCTTTCGCAGCCAGAACCATTCCAAATTTAAGAGTAGAAAGACCGAGCCAAGCAGAGGAAGGTACACCAGATACCACATTTCTTTCATCAAGACAGGAAAGATCAGCGTTGAAAGAGCCAGAAGAAATAAAAACCGATTGGTTTGTTTTTTTAACAATCCCTGCTCCAACATTCGAATGATATAGAAAGAGTTTGAAAAAAGGTATGTCAGTAGGAGGACGCGTTTTAAAGGTAGCTCACGAATACTTCTGAGCATAAAATAATTAATATATTCTTTCCGATGCATCTGGACCACATTTTGGGCCAAAAAAGCATCAAAATGACCAATAAAGGTTGTTGCCCAAGTTGCTAGTCCAATTAGTGTTGGTACGCCAAATAATAACCATGAGGTAATTCTTGAGCGAACGTTAGGATAGTGAGCAAATAAAATACTAATGCCAATCGGTAGCACAAAAATAAAACCAGTTGGATGTGTTAATAAGCTAAGCGTTGCAAAAATCCCTGTCCAAACATTGGTCAAAAACGTGGGTTTTTTTAGCCACTGCCAGTGAAAGATGACTGCAACTAAACCAAAGACAATGCAGAGCAACTCCATTCTGGCAATGATTGAACCATCTTGCAGATAAGGATCAGTAATTAGGAGTGCAATCACTCCCACTACGGAATAGGAATAGCTCAACTTGGTTCGAACAAATAGGTACATCAATCCAAGCACCATCGCCCCACACAGCACTGAAAACATTCGTCCAACGACAATGGTTTCGCCAAAGATCATGTATAGCAGCGCGATGAAATAGAAATATAACGGTGGATACCAAAACGCCTGCTGATCAAGTTGAGGGATGAAGTCTCTGAAAAGGAGTGAAGTGAGGCCCTGTCCGTGGATTAGGCGGGTGACCATCTCAAAATAAATTGCCTCATCATTACTAAATGGGAACTTGGTTGTTAAAAAAAGCAGAGAAAAGAATATAAACGTCAGGATCAGACAGGTAACAAGTACCAATGGCTTTGGCAATGAAAAGTCCATTTCTAGTTTGAGCGGTTTGTCACTTTTTTCAGTTGCCACAACTACACCCAGACGCATACATTTGGCTAATTGCTTTTAATTCCGCCAAATTTTTTACTACTTCTTGCCAATTAGTGTTCGAGCTGCCCAATTTCCGGTTGGGAAATACTGAGGGTAGTTCACAAAAAATAAAGTGGTGCCGATGTAAGATTAAGGCGCTTTCAGACAAAACCAAATAACTAGAACAAAGGAAGTGATGCTTAAGCAGTGTTTGTAAAGCCTGCTTTGAATAAGCCCGATAGCCATTGGTATTATCTTTGAGTGGCAGCCTAAGAACAAAGCGAATTAACCAATTTGCGCATCTGCTAAAAATCCGACGTGTGATTGACCAATTCTCTGTTCTACCACCCTTGACATATCGGGAGGCCAATGCAACTTGGTTTTGTCCCACTTTCTCTATCAGAAGTGGCAATTCTTCTGGCCGATGAGAAAAGTCAGCATCCATTTCAATGATAACATCAGCAACATTTTCTTTCACAATCTGTTGAAAGCCGTGTAAAACAGCGGCCCCGCGGCCATTCTTCTTTTTGTTAGTAATCAGCTTAACTCTCTGGTCTTTAGCAGCTAATTTTGACACGCTCTTGCCGGTGCCGTCAGGTGACTGATCATCAACCACAATTACTGTTGAATCAGCAACAACTGCCCGAATAGCCTTAATCAGGACAACAATATTTTCATTTTCATTGTAGGTAGGAATGACGATTGCTACCCGCTGTTTTTTCATTTTTCACCTCTATCTGGCGAACTGTAAACCTAGCCGATTTAACGCACTGGTAAGTTGATTAACAAAGTAATCCATGTCCTTTTTAGTCAAATCTTGGTGACAACCAACATAAAAACCGGCCTGAGTACAGTAGTTGCCAATCGGAAAATCTGTCGGATTTAGATTCAAAGAGTCATACGCAGGCTGGCCGAGAATTGGTAGAAAGGGACGGGTTTCAATGCCAGCCTTTTCAAGTTGATTGATGACTTGATTCAACTGAATATGACATTTTTTAAGCGCTTTCCTGGTCAAAAGTAGTGGGTAAACCAAATATACGTGATCTTCAGTAGAATCGAGCTGTGGCAGTTGTAGTAAATCACTTAAGTGTTTGAGCTTTTTATTCAAATAGCGAACATTGGCAACTCGCTTCTTAATAATTTTGTCTAGGGCGTTGAGTTGTGATACCGCTACAGCTGCTTCAAGTTCTG
Source organism: Candidatus Pacebacteria bacterium CG10_big_fil_rev_8_21_14_0_10_44_11 (assembly GCA_002772705.1). Lineage (GTDB taxonomy): Bacteria > Patescibacteriota > Microgenomatia > UBA1400 > PJMF01 > UBA1388. The sequence continues at coordinate 6,282 of PFDH01000059.1, forward strand.
ACAACCGATAACTAAAACCAACGTGATTAAACAAAAATCTTTTTTGAACCAACTTTTCTAGGGCAGGCTTTGACAGATTGTTATCATCATCAATCGAAATGTAGGCTGAATCCCGACCATGATTAATCAAACTGCGCATTAGCTCAGCCAATTGATGGTCTGACGTAGTGATAACACCACCTATGCCAGTAGTTAAAATGTGAGCTGAGTTGGTAGAAAAGGCGGCAGCAACCCCCCAACTACCAACGCTTTTACCCTGACTTTTTGCGGCAATTGTTTCACAGGCATCCTCAATAATTTCTAAGTGATAGTTGTTGGCAACTTGTTGAATAGACAACATATCAACCGGCTTGCCAAAGAGATGGACAGGCAGGATTGCTTTAGATTTAGCCGTAATTTTGTCTGAGATCAAGTTGGGGTCGAGGTTGTACGTCGATTCTAAAATATCAATAAAAACCGGCCTGAGTCCAGATTGCAACACCGCGTTGATCGTAGCGACAAAGGTAACGATTGGCACGAGAACTTCATCACCATCGCGCCAACCATGCTTAATTTTTAAAGCAGTCAAAATTGTGTGAAGCGCTGCCGTGCCACTGCTGCAAACAATTGCCTCTTTTGTGTGATGCAACCTGGCAAAACGTGTTTCTAGATCCTGACAAAAAGGGCCGTAACTGAGTCTGGCTGTTTTAAGCACTTTTCTAACATTCTTGTGAGTATCAGAAGAGATAAAAATGGTGCCTAAACTATAGTTTGACATATGGCTTGAGGGGAATAGGGCGATTGTAGCAAAAGCAAAAATGCCAGTATATAGGCAAATGACATTGACATCACCAATTTTTTGTGAAGTAATTCACTGATTTATAGTACGTACCCAGTTAGTATAGGGTCAGTAGAAACGGTATGAAAGTAATAGGGAGGGGGTGAAAGGTACATGAAAAAAATTTCTCTTATGCTGGCAATACTGGCTGCAATCGGATTGGCTGCACTGCCGAGTAAGGCAATGGCAACGGCTAACACCAAGCTTGATCTGATTCAAGATGCTTCAGCCGGTGGTGGAGAACTAATTGATATGATTGGCCCGACTGGTTTTGGATTTATTAACTTTAACCAAAACGCGAGCGGCGATCTCCGGTTAGTAGTTTCACTAAAAGGCGCTGAACCAGACACCACATATTCCGGTGTCTTCTTGGTTTGTGGACCGACCCACGCGTTAGGTTGTGGATTCATTGACGTTGGTGAGTTAACAACCAATGGCCAGGGAAATGGAAACGCAACAATGTGGCTCGAAGCCGCAACATTGCAGGACAGTCCATTCGGCCCAGGCGCGCGTACCGACCACTTTGACATGATCGGTCCCGCAGGTGACGTATACGCTGTATCTGGCATAGACTATACCGTCCCGACTCCTTAGTTCACAGCTAGCCAGTTTCTGAAAACCCCCGGTCAGACTGATTGGGGGTTTTCTTTTACCACGGGTACTA
>PFDH01000059.1:7780-8316 GCA_002772705.1 Candidatus Pacebacteria bacterium CG10_big_fil_rev_8_21_14_0_10_44_11
CAGCAATAAACTGCAGTTACAGCAGAATGTATTTGGTTTTTTCAGACAGCTGGAATTTCAGGTTTTCAACTTCTTTACACTGCTGCTCCCTAGCAAGGATTGCATCTGGGATATAGCAATTTGATTAAGTTGCACTATGCGATCTGGTTGAGACAATCCCAATAGCCTTGGTTTTGGTGATCCAATTTTTGGGAGTGAGAACAAAACTGTTTATACCGGACTCATTTTTAATTCCATCAAATTCGATGGAATTAAAATTAGGGTTGTTTAGTTTTTCCCATAAACCAAGGAATTCTATAGTACTTCTCGTTCTCATCCAATTCTGCACAACGTAGTCACTCCGGTCTATATCTTTATATCGAGCAATATCAGTCAAGGAGATATAATCTCCTTCATTCTTTTTGAAAGTGACAATTTCGATACCTTTAACTCTAATTCTTTGTTGCTTTTCGGCCATTTTATTTTTCTTATAATCTGCGGTCTATTTATATTTTAAGTGCACTGCAATTATATCCTCTACATCTTGCACAAAGTGT
>PFDH01000059.1:8365-8507 GCA_002772705.1 Candidatus Pacebacteria bacterium CG10_big_fil_rev_8_21_14_0_10_44_11
GTGTGGCGAGAGATTTGGCTCCATAACCCACCGGCAACCATCGCAGTCTGCGACAGGTGCTCCAACCAAACAAGATGAAAGGATCCTATGTCTTCTTCCAAGCTGATAGCTGAGTCTGTCACCTACCTGCACCCGGATAAAA
>PFDH01000030.1:0-13500 GCA_002772705.1 Candidatus Pacebacteria bacterium CG10_big_fil_rev_8_21_14_0_10_44_11
AATTAATTGAATATGCGCAATTATTTGCCAGAAAAAAATTAAATAGCTTTATTGAAAAAATTATCGGATAATCAACACCATGATCTCTGCAGGTTCTCTAAAAACCATTTCTAATAAGCAGCAAACAACGGAGTTAAACGTTCGTCGTGAGTATATACAGCACCTTTTTCTTTCTTATTTTTACCAACAACCAAACACTCATGAAGTTTTTTTTAAAGGAGGAACAGCGCTGCGAATTATATACAGTAGTCCGAGGTTTTCAGAAGACTTAGACTTCAGCTCATCCTCTTCAGATATTAAACAAATTGAGGACGCAGTCCTTGATACATTACAAGAGGTAGAACGTGAAGGAATACACACTGAAATTACAGAATCGAAAATAACATCAGGTGGGTATTTGGCTATTATTCTTTTCGATTTAGTAGACCAAAGAATTTCTTTACATCTGGAAATTTCCCTCAGGGAAGGAGAGAAAAAAGGAGAACTAACTACCATCGCCAGCGATTTTATACCCCCATATACTATTATGAGTCTATCGACAGAACAATTAGTTGGCGAGAAAATTCAAGCGCTACTAACTCGACAGAAACCAAGAGACTTTTATGATCTCTATTTTATCCTCAGGGCAAATGTATTAACACAAAAAGAGAGAGCAATTCTGCCAAAAGTATTACAGACATTAAAAAAATCAGATATACAGTTTGAATCAGAACTAAAACAGTTTTTGCCCAAAAGTCACTGGGCAGTCATACGAGATTTTAAATCCATACTAGAGCGAGAACTGCAACGATTTATCTAATCAAAGCACTAGAATCGTCAAATTATAGTTATTCTTGCTCCTTATTTCGGAGTTTGTTGGAGTTCTTGGGTAACTGAACGGCTGATTGATCATACGGTTGAGTGTTTTATTAACCAAGCACTTTTACGTTTGGGGCAGGTAGATGTATTAGCCCTACATATCCGTTACTAAAATCGCGTCTGGATGTTCATTGTAGTGTTGCGTCACAATATAGTTTTCGCTCACACCCAGACTCGCACTTCTTTGTTTTAAAGTCTTTATATCCCGTTGGGACATACTAAACTTTACCTCAAGAGCCGTCTTGCTGTTAACGATAAAGTCAATCTCGCTAGCTCCATCTTTATTATAAAAACTGAGCGTATGGCCAGACCGCAGATTCTGGAATACACTTTGCTCAAGTTGTTGACGAGTAATCATAAACTCATTTTATTAGACTGATATTTATCAAAATATTCGTCATAATACAACCGCCATTTAGCATCAAATTTTTTATCATCAGCAAGCATCCAATAGGTGCCCCTTTTGTCTTTTATCAGTTGATATAAACGGCTGGAGTCTATCGCCAGTAGATCAAAAATGAAGCCAAAAATTCGAATAGTGGTTGAAGACATTTTACTCAGGTAATCACAAAATTTGCTCAGATCAAGTTCGCTCAAGTGTTCTTGAAGCATCTCGATCACCAGATCAATGATGTAGGTGCTTCTATGGAACTGAACCATGTCAATGATTGCTTTCTCAGCTGTAGCAATGTGAGTGGTATGACCATCAATCAATACTGCTTGCCAGCCAAAAAAGAACCGTTCTTTGCAATTCACAAAACTATACTCAGTATGGCCAAGTTGTGCAGTTTTATAACGATTTTTTGTAATTGAGATAACTTTATTAGTCAGTTGATCGAACATGCCATAATAAGACAGGGCTAACTCGAAAGAAACATACGAGTCTTTTACAAGCAAATTAGCAACGATGTAGGGCGGGAGTGACAAAAACCCTCGGTTGCTAAAATCTGAAATAACGTACAACCCGCGTTTTATGCGAATTAACCATCCGTTACCAACAAGTTTTGTCACTAATTTTTTAGCGTGCTGTTGATCGACAGTGCCTTCAACTTCCCCATAGATTTGCTGAGCGGTCACGATTTGCCCATACTTAACAATCAGTTTCTCCAGAAGTTCGCTTTGGTTAACGGTCAAAATAGTTTGTTTCATATACATTATGTACCCATATATAGGTATTATATAGCATCATTTTAAACTATAGTTGACTAGCTGTCAAGCTATGAGCTAGAAATTAATGAGCGGGGGTCAGCACATGGTATACACTTTTTGAACCAGTCGTATCGAAGATACGGTGACAGGTGTCTAGAATTAGGTGGGAAGAAATACCATTTTTCAAGAGCCTTTTTAGGGTCAGATTCTTTGTTGCTGATTGATTTTTGAGTTATCAGTGATATATTCATACTTGATTCTGAAGACCTGGGAAATCGGGACCCTGTTCCAGGCACTTGCGAAAGCATGTCAGATGAAGGAGCAATACCCCGTCCTTCCAGAATTACTAGAAAACACCTGTTTCATGGTGTTTTTTTGTCTCTGAATGTATTTTTTATCTTTGGCGTTGATTAGAAGATTATCAAACTGAGTTACAACCAGGCTTGTATTTGGTACATCTCTTGCTTTATCAACTACTACTTGGTTTTCTATAAAATTCTCAAGATTCTTGAAAAAATTAAGCCTACCCTTACTACTTTGATAAATTTCGTCTGGAAATAGTAATGTTCTCACAAACTGAAATAGTCTCTGTGTATCAATATTCCCTGATTTATCTGTAAAGTGTTTAACAAAATGGTCAAACACTGCTTTGCGTACAATAATGTTTCTGCTGCCCGCATAACCAGCTTTATGAGCAATATCAACAGCAATTCTGGCTATCACCTGATAAGTTTTTTGACCAGAATACACGGCATAGGCCTTAGCAAGATATCTGTTGATTTGTCTTTGCTGCTGTGAAACTGAAGGCAGAGTTTTTGGCGGCGAATTCATCGCAACTTTGCCAAAAGCTTACTCCCCCAACCTTGCGTTAAGCTTGCAAGAAAACATTAGAATATACAAAATCTAGTCACAAAAATCTGCAAAACAATAGAAGACTAATAATTGGTTTCAAATTACGCTACGAACTCAAGATAATTTTCTGAATCAACAACTTCAATCTTGGCTTTAGGGTACGCAGTTTGAAAATCAGCGGGAATTTTTACCTTTTCTTTTCGCGCCCATTTAAACTCGTACGCAAACAACTGACCTTCTCGTTCTTCCACAAAATCAAGCTCTTTTTGATCCCAAGTTCGCCAAAAATAGCTGTTAGCATATATGGGCTGATAGGTTTGTTTTTTTATTCTCTCAATCACTAAAAAGTTTTCCCAAAGCTGACCCAGATCGTTGCGCAAACTTAATCTGTTAAAATTTGCAATCAAACTATTGCGAACACCAGTGTCAAAAAAGTAATATTTACTTTTTTTCGTAATTTCTTTCCGTAGGTTTCTGCTGTAACCGCGAATATTGATCAAGATGAAAGATTTCTCTAACAGATCGAGGTATCTAGCAATCGTATTTTTGTCTAATCCCAAACTTGTTCCCAACTCTGAATGAGATACTTCCTGACCTATTTGAAAAGCCAACAGCCGTAACAAATCAACTAAAATCTTGGCACTTTTTATTCTTTCAAGATCTAGTATGTCTTTAAAAAGATATGAATTGGTAATTTCGTTTAATACAGAAATTCTTTCTGCATCAGTTTGAGCCGTAATAATTTCTGGATATGAACCAAAAATCAAACGATTTTCAACTTGTTGGTAGAGTTCATATTGTGTAAAAATTTGCTTGAGTTCAAGTTGTGAAACCGGATAGAGTGTGAGGATTTTTTTTCTACCCATCAGGGGTTCTCCCACTTTATTTTGTAAATCAAAAGAAGCTGAGCCTGTAGCTATTACTTGGGTATTAGGAAAATGATCAACCAAAATTTTTAATCCCCAGCCTATTGATGGCACTCGCTGAGCTTCATCTATAATCAATAGATCGTAACCTTGAGCAAGTAAGCCTATTTTTTCTACACTCTGTGACGAAAGCGTTTCTTGAATTTGTAGATCATCGCCCGTGACTGACAAATAGCGACCTTGATACTTTTTGAGAAAATTTTGCAACAGTGTAGTTTTACCTACTCGCCGAGGTCCATAGATGACCAAAACCTTTCCTTTTTGAAAATATGTTTCTAAGTTTTGATAGACCCGAGGCAACCACATACTCTGCTTTATACTACAATTCACCATTATTGTCAATTTTTAGTGAAGTTAATTCACTTAAATAATAATATTTCGGTGAATTTTCACTCTCTACCATTCTTTACCATACTCACTAACTTTAGCGACTTATTCCAGGCACAAGTGGCGGGAGACACCATAAAAGTTGGCAAAAATCAAGAAAAACCGCGATCATCTTAAACCATATATTAAACTGGAGGGTCTTGGCTTTAACAGATGCCTGCATATGGCGAGTTATTAACACAATCACAAAAGGATTGGGTGCGGACAAAACTACTTGATGAGTTGGTAAGAGTGCAAAGAGACTCTTTTTTGTCCGATAAAAACTCTCCTACAACTAATTAGAGGGTCTTTTTAATCTCATTTAGGGTTAGCCGTTTTTCCCGTTGCAGTTCTCTAATTTTGCTGGCCATTTGAACTGCTGACCGATGATATAACTGGTATCCGCCTGGCGAATGAGCAGAAACCTGAAGTAAACCAAATTTTGTCCAGTGCCTTATAGTTGGAATTGACTCACCAACCGCTTGGGCCAACTGCCCAATCTTGATCAGTCCAGACACAGGCGCCGCCTGTTCAGCGCTCATTTGTTCTATGCCAGCCTGGAGTGACTGCTCGACCAACTTGTAGATAAACTTCTCATACTTTTCCCAGGCTCGTCCTTGCAAAGCCAGGTCAAGCCGCTGTTGCAGCTCTATCAATTGTTCTTGGCTAGCCACCAGTAGCGGATAACCGGCTTGAAGCAGCAACCAATTGATCAACAACCACCCTGTTTGCCTCGCCTTCTCAGGAAAGATTTCTAGCTTAACCAAGCGCAAGTAGGCCTCTGCTGCAATTTTGAGTTCGTTGCCCTGTTGTTGCCGCAGCCATTCAACAAACTCTGACAGCACGTATGGCACCTGAAATGAGGCTGAAATCACGCCTGCACTCAACACCGATTCAAAATTCAGCACTGAGTACTGGTCAAGCTTAACCAGAAAATCTTCAGAAATATTTTTTCGCTTTAATGGCACTGACTGGAGCAAAAACTCTGTTGCCCTGGCAAAAACCATCACGGCAAAATGATCTACCAATGGTTTCCCGCCAACCGCCAGACCAGTTTCCAGTAGTTGATCGGTCTCAGCCCTAGTCAGCTGACCTCCAATCTCAGCACAACTCTGATAAATAAAGGTCTGTTTAAACCAAGTTTGAGTTTGGGTGGCCTGTTGGGGAGACTGCTGAAGTTGGCCACGGTACTGACCAAGCAACTGCTGGAACTCTGGAGCTAAGGTAGTCATAGCTAAAGTATAACCTTATACTTAATACTTTACAACTAATTGAGATAGAAAGATCTATTTTAGCTGGGTTTACACGCTCTCTCGGCTCTGCTGTAATAAACATATTATGAATAATCTTTCTTCCATCCTCAAAAATGCCGCCGGCTACCTGTTGCTTGCTTCAATCGTGGCCGCCGTGCTGCTGATCTTGCCAATTAGCGACAATTTGGTCTTTAATTCCAAGTATTTCGCCTTCATCTTTATCACCTTGTTGCTTGGCATGGTGTTTGTGGCTCACAGTCTAAAAAAAGGTGCGGTTGAGATCATCCTTTCGCCTTTTACCACCGCCCTGACTGTTTTTGGTGTCGCCATCTTGGCCTCAACGTTTTTTACCAACAACTATCCGGTTGAGTCATTGTTGGGTTTTGGTGGTATTTATTTAGCGATGATCTTGTACGTCTTGTTCTCAAGCACCGCCACCGAACAATCGTTTGCCAAAAAGATCATCCCTACTCTGGCAATCTCCGGCAGCGTCCTCACGATTTTAGGTGCAGCTCAAGCCATGGGTTTTGGCCCAGCTAATCTTATCAACCAAATGACCGGCCTTTCGATTCCCGAGACAATTGCCTTTAGTTTGGCCTCGTCACCCTTTGTGGCGTTGCAAGTAATTGGTCTGGCTTTGGCAGCAGTTGTGATCGAAGTGCTGATGACCAAGAAAATTTCTCAATTTGCCGCCATTACCTTTCCAATCTTGTTAATTGGCGCGGTGCTGCATGTTTGGGCTATCCTACCAGGCAAACCAAGCTCAATTGTGCTGCCTTCCTTAGAAGCCACTTGGTCAGTCGCTCTGGATACAATCAGAACTCCCCGAGCCGCCTTGATTGGCATGGGTCCTGACTCGTACATCAACATGTACACCAAGTTCAAGCCCGTCTGGGTTAACGGCACTAAAACCTGGGCGCTCAGCTTCTCACAGGGCACCAATCTGCCCCTGACGTTGTTAGCTACCACTGGGTTCTTTGGACTAATCTCCTGGTTATTCCTGGTCTATGTGACCTACACCTTAATGAAGCGATCTCACACTCAAGAGGGCAAAATTTTGGCAACCACTCTTTTTGCCTCATTCGTGGTCCAGTTTTTCATCCCCGCCAACGTCGTTGTCCTCATTCTGCAGGCGGTACTGATTGTGGGCATTATTCTGAGTGAACGCAGCCGCTTTGGCGTCCTCAAGTTCCAAGCGTTGGCTATGTCAATCGAAAAAACAATTGGTGACGCCTTACCAGTCTCTCACCGTCAAACCGCTTTACCAGTGATGATTACCAGTGGCGCCTTGTTGATTGGTATTGTCATCCTGGGTTACCTGAGTGGCCGGGCATATGCCGCCAGCATCGCCTCTTTTGCCAGCAACAAAGCCCTGGCTGAGAATGATGCCGTTGGTGTCTATGATCAGCAGCAAAAAGCGATTCAGCTTAACCCCTGGTTGGATGTCTATCACCGACAGTATGCCAACACCAACTTGTTAATCGCCACCTCTTTGGCTCAAAAGACTGACGCCACTGATGCCGACAAAGAGCAGGTCTCCCAACTGCTGCAACAGGCAGTGAGAGAGGCTCAATCAGCCACCCAACTTGACCAGTATGACGTTCAGAACTGGGCAGTCTTGGCACAGATCTATCAGAACATGGTTGGCGCCGTTGACCAAGCCGATCAGTTTGCCATCCAGGCCTATGTACAAGCAATCCAGAATGACCCCACCAATCCAAACCTACGGATCAGTGTTGGCGGCATTTTCTTGGGACAGAAAAAGTATCAAGATGCACTCTCCTTGTTCAATCAGGCTATCCAGATCAAGCCTGATTACCCCAATGCCTACTATAATGCTGGTTTTGCGCTTAAGGAGCTTGGCGGTTTGGCTGAGGCCAAGCAAGCCTACGAAAAAGTCTTAACGCTAATTGACTCCAACTCTGAAGACTACACCACAGTCTCAAAAGAAGTTCAGGACTTGACAGCGGCAATTGAAAAGCAAGTTGAGGCAACCAAATCCGCTCAACTGAACAGCCAAGGAACAACGCCCAGCTCTCTGATTGAGCAGAGCGCGCAGAGTGAAAATAAGCGGATTAATACCCCGGTTGAGCAAGACGTTGATTTGAGTAGTCAACCAAAAGCCACTACTCCACTTGGCGAGGAGTTAAATCCTTCAACCCAGCCAACAGCTGCACCTGAGGCAACAACCAACCCAGAGGTTGCTCCCTAAGAACCTATCTGACAAGTCACTTTTGTGACGAAAGGCAATTAGGTTCGAGTAAAAAAGTGTTCAGCGTGACGAAGGAACAGTTGAAACAGAATCCCGCATCAAAAGTGCGGGATTTTTTGTTCTGTTGATTCTACGGTTGGTGCAAGAAAAACTCTAATCCTTTTTACCTGGTAGTGTTAGAATAACACGATAATTATACTACTTGACTTTATATATTATTGGGTTAAACTACATATATATGATAAAAAGACAAATTTACACAGAACTAAAAGACCATTTAGACAAAAAGGAGATAAGCTTGCTAGTTGGTCCTCGCCAAGCAGGAAAAACAACTCTGATGGTACTTCTTAAAGAATATCTTGAAACTCAAGGCAAAAAAACAGTTTTTTTAAATCTTGATATTGAGTCAGACAAACAATTCTTTGCATCTCAAGAGAAACTACTCAGAAAAATTGCTCTTGAAATAGGAGAAGGCGAAGGATTTGTATTTATTGACGAAATCCAACGAAAAGAAGATGCGGGGTTATTTTTGAAGGGTTTGTATGACATGAATCTACCATATAAGTTAATTGTATCTGGCTCAGGTTCGATTGAACTTAAAGAAAAGATACATGAATCACTCGCCGGTAGAAAACGTGTTTTTGAGCTTTCCACAGTCAGCTTTGTTGAGTTTGTACAATATAAAACAAAGTATAAATACGAAACCAATCTCAGTGAATTCTTTGAACTTGACCAGAGTCAAACTCAAAGCCTTTTGGAAGAATACCTGAGCTTTGGCGGTTATCCACAGGTACTACTGGCAGAAACTGCTGAAGAAAAGCGTCGAGTGATTGCCGAGCTGTATCAGAGTTATTTAGAACGGGATATTTCCTATCTTTTAGGAGTACAAAAGACGGAGAGCTTTACTGCTTTAGTTCGCGTCCTAGCTTCGCAAATTGGAAACTTAGTGAATGTATCTGAGCTTTCTCAGACCATCGGCATTGCAACCTCAACAGTCAATGACTATCTCTGGTATATGGAGAAAACATTTTTTATCGCCAGAGTTACCCCTTATTTCAAAAATATACGGAAAGAAATCACTAAATCCCCTGTTTTCTACTTCTGTGATCTGGGTATGCTAAATTATGCACTTGGTACTTTTGGCACAACCCAAATAAGTAGCCAGAGTGGCTTTTTGTTCCAGAACTTTGTCTACCATTTACTCAAAGAAAAGACTCAAAACTCTGCAACTCAAGTTCATTACTGGCGAACAACAGATAAAGCCGAAGTTGATTTTGTTCTAGACAAGGTCCAAGAAGTTATTCCAGTTGAGGTGAAATATAAAAAGCTGTCAAAACCGGAAATGACCAGATCATTTCAAAGCTTCTTATCAAAATACCAACCTAAACAAGGGTATGTCATTCATTTGGGAAGGAAGAACGAGGAAAAAATAGGAGTGTCCTCAATCTCTTTTTTGCCTTATTATCAACTCAACTCTTCTCGGCTCTGCCGCGTACTACCTTGAAGGAAAACGCGAAAATCTTCGGTTTCGGCGGTTTCGACACTTGATTTTTTGTTTCCCTGAAATTTTATTCATTCGCTGAAGAAGCTATCAATACTGCGCCAACAGATTATGCAACGTTTCAATCCCCGTTCCAGTCACAGCACTGATTGGGGTGATTTTTAAACCTTCTTTTGCAAACCGTTTTGTTGCCGCGGTTACAAAGGTCGGTGGACAAATATCAATTTTATTTAACAGTAAATGAGCATCTTTTGTCTTCAATTTTTGACTAAATTCACTCAATTCTTTCACTAAAGCTTGATACTGCTGCCAAAGCTGTTCAGCTTTTTTGTCATCAGACACCTCGGCATCCAGGGCGACACTTTCTTCAAGCGCCAAGACATAAACCAAGGTTGAGCAATTTTCAATGTGCCGTAAAAACTGAAACCCCAGCCCTTTGCCTTGACCAGCTCCCTCAATTAACCCAGGGATGTCGGCAATCACCAATTCTTTGCCGGTTTTTGGATTCTGATACAAACCCAAGTGTGGCTCCATGGTAGTGAACGGATAGGCCGCAATTTTTGGTCTGGCTGAGGTTAGTCTAGCAATCAAGGTACTTTTGCCGGCATTGGGGAAACCAACCAAGCCAATATCCGCCAACAGTTTTAGTTCTAGTGCCACCAGGCGCTGCTCGCCAAAAGAACCATACTCAGCCACTAATGGCGTAGTCAAGGATGGACCCTTAAATTGTTCGTTACCCCGGCCGCCAATGCCACCCTGACAAATCAGCGCGGTTTGACCGTCCTTTAACACTTCGGCCAATTTGATCAACTCAAACTGCTCCGGATCAAACTTGGGCGCTTTTTTAATTTCATCAAATTTTTCAGGATCAAAAAGATCATCGGCGGGACGCTCAGGTACAAACTCGCCTTCTTTCATCACTTGATAGCGCTCGCGTTTAATGTTATTTCGGGATAAGCTTTGATTAACTCCACCAACCGACAATCGACGATGATGTGCCGCCTGATTTTCTGACAACTGCCAAATAATAGTGCCAATCGGCACTTCTAGCACCAGATCGGTGCCCTTGGCACCCGCCTGGTTCTTTTTACCACCTGAGTGACCCTGTTCTGCCTTGAAAGCCGTTTTACCGGCGTACTGCTTGAGAGTGTTAAGAGCGGCGTTGCCCTTGATAATTAGGTTGCCGCCACTCCCGCCGTCGCCACCGTCTGGACCACCTTTAGCCACAAACTTTTCGCGCCGAAAAGAAATCCGGCCAAACCCACCATCACCCGCCAATAAATGAAGAAAGACAAGATCAGTCATAAAATTCGTGATGATTGTTTCTCAAAGACGTTTGGCACCTTCTCCAAACTTAATCGAATTACTTCCCCATATTTACAATTAATTTCAATCTTCCTGTCAGTAATTCGAATACTTTTTGAAACAATCATCTCTCATTTGTTTTGATAAATATACTAAAAAATGCGCGACCCCATTATCTCATTGTTTTTGGTTGTTTTTATCGCTCTTTTTTGACTGCTGAAGATTGGGGAAAGTCATTACTTTTGCCTTTGACCAATCAACATACTCAGTTGAATCATGAGTTTCCCAAAATTTGCGTTCCTCAGCTTCAGATTTAAAATTAGGAATGTTTTTTAACTTGTTCATAAAGTCCTACTGCAAAAAGGTCAGCGGACTGAGCAACACCCCACCCTGTCTGATCTCAAAGTGCAAGTGAGTGCCGGTTGAGCGGCCGGTGCTGCCCATCTGGCCAATTACGTCGCCACGATTAACACGTTGACCAACAACAACCTGTATCGCACTCAAGTGAGCATACAAAGTGACGTAGCCGTTGCTATGATCAACCATAATTCGATTGCCATAACCAGACGGATCCCAACTGGCAGCCACCACCACGCCGCTGTCGGCAGCCAGAATTGAGCCTCCACCACGGTTGGCAATATCGATGGCTTTGTGATAAAAACTGTAGCGCTGGGTAATCATGCCCCCCGTTGGCCAGACAAAGTTGCCCGTGGCGGTCACGACACCGGCATCTGGAGTCAAGATGACTCGGCGAGAAGCAATTGCCGCTGCGCTCGGTTCTTTTCTTGGCGGCACACCATCGGGAATCATGAGGTACTGACCAACCGCCAGCTCAAAAGTTTCTTCATTAATAAACTCGTTAAAAGGATAGTCAACAATGACCTGGGCGGCAGAATTTTCTAAACCATATTTTTTGGCAATTGAGTAAACCGTCTCCCCTCGCTGGACTTGGTGACGAACACCATCAACCGGCAAAATCCGCAACTCTTGGCCGGGTTTCAGTTTTGAGCTTTCAGTTAGATTGTTCTCCCACATGATAGTGGTAACATCTAGACCATACCGCGCTGCAATAGAACTTAGTGTCTCACCCTCGGTCACAATGTGAGTGATGATCTCACCTCCTCTAAACTGCCGGACTTCTTCTGCTTGCTGAGTGTAAAAGCTAGAACCATAAGCAGTGGTGGTCAAAACCCCAGATTGAGCGGCCGCTTGAGTATCTTCTTCTGAATTAAAAATCAACGGCCCAACCGTAATCACCAAAAAAATCAGCCCAATCGTGCCCAGATGCAAAAAAGGCCGGACATAGCGGCCGCGTTTGCGATATAGGACATCAACCAGTTGGTCTTTGACTTTTTCAAAACGGGTAAACCACTGATACCCTCTGACTCGAAGATACTGCCGCAGAAAACCAAAAAATTGCCGAAGCTCGGTAAAAACAGGTGGGACTTGTAAACGCAGCGTAATCTTAGACATAGTTGAGGGTGTTTAAGGCGCAATTAGTTTCTAGTGTACTCCGCAGAGCAAGAGAATGAAACCAACCGCAATCAAATTATGCTTGAGCTGGCAAAACGTTTACCCCTCTTTGAGAGAAGTTAAAAATTCTTTGTTGGTCTTAGCTCGCTTGAGCTGTTCAATCAAGACGCCAGTTCGCTCTTCTCTGTCTAGAGTGTCAAGCATCCGGTGTAAGGTGGCGATTGCCTGATAGGTTACCCCGTCAATCAGCAGATCGTCACGTCTGGTGCCAGAACGTTGAACATCAATAGCGGGATAAATTCGGCGCTCGGACAGTTTGCGATCCAGGTGAACTTCTTGGTTGCCGGTGCCCTTAAACTCTTCAAAGATGACTTCGTCCATTCTCGAACCAGTATCAACCAAGGCCGTACCAATGATGGTCAAGCTACCTTGGACTTCAAAGTTTCTGGCAGCTCCAAAGAACTGTTTGGGTGGGAACAAAGCCTGAGGATCAAAACCACCGGACAAAGTTCTGCCAGAGGTGGGAATAGACAGGTTATAGGCGCGCGCCAATCTGGTAATTGAGTCAAGCAAGATCAAGACGTCTTTGCCCATCTCTACCATCCGTTTGGCTTTTTCGAGAGCCAACTCGGCTACTTGGCACTGACTATCAGCCGACTCGTCAAAGTTACTGGCCGCCACTTCACCCTCACCTTTGGTGATGGCTGCAATGTGACGCTTAATATCAGTCACTTCTTCTGGCCGCTCACCAACCAGCACCGCCATGATGTGAATTTCAGGATGATTAGTGGCAACACCAGTGGCAATCTCTTTTAAGAGCGTGGTTTTGCCAGCTTTTGGTGGCGAAACAATTAAACTTCTTTGGCCTTTGCCAATCGGCGCGATCAAGTCAATGATCCGCAGCGACAGTGGCTCTTCGCCAATTTCGAGGTTAATTTTTTCGTCGGGATAAACGGGCGTGAGCGACTTGAATTTTATTCTTTCGGTTTTCATCATTTCTTCTGGCGTCATGCCGTTGATGGTGTCAATTTTGAGTAATCCCCAATAGCGTTCATTCTCTTTTGGCTCTCTGGCCGGACCAGCAATGACGTCACCGGGGCGTAGTCTGAAACGTCTGATTTGGGAAGTTGAAATATAGGCGTCGCCGTCCTCACCATTACTCAGGTTAATCCGCAAAACACCATGACCATCTCTGGAGGTATCTAACACGCCGGTAACCATTGCGGTGGGGGCGTCTTGGGTGCGACTTGAAAAACCATTTTTGTCCCGGACGCCCGTGCCAGAATTTGACAGGCTGCCACTACCCGATTTAGCGGTAGTCACGCTATCATTAGCCGCGGCTCGTCGAAGTGGTTGAACCGGCACGGTCTTAAAAATATTTTCTTTGATTGGTTGCACTTTTTCTAAAGGTTCTTCTGAAGGTTTCTCTGAATCTGTCGAAGAAATAGCAGAAGTTGCGGCTACAGCTAAAGCTGAAGACGTGTCGGTTGTTTTTGAGCGTGTGATTGGCATAAAAATATTGGCTATTCCTAAAGTTTCTCTCCCATAGACTAAATTAATTATTGCAAAATTTGGGGGATACTCTGATGTGAGAAGATTTGTGAA
>PFDH01000030.1:13508-25820 GCA_002772705.1 Candidatus Pacebacteria bacterium CG10_big_fil_rev_8_21_14_0_10_44_11
AATTTCAAAATTTAAGAAATAATCAGTCGATCTCTTGAGGAATGGTCTGTATTATTGCAGACAAAGAGGGATTTGTCAACTTTCCTAGTCACCCAGTCACCTTCCCCTAGTCACCTTCCAGAACCTGATCTGGTCAGAACGCTCTTGGGCGCCGAATTATTTGGCTGCAAGTTGTGGCTGCAAGTTGTTGCAATTAACAACTTCTGTGCCATAATTCTGGGGTGTATTTGAACAATGAGAAAGATTTTATGTCCCGTTCTCCAGAGTTAAATCATAATCCAGGGCAGTTGGATGATGCCGTTGGCGAAACAGTTGAGTCACTTTATTTTGCAGTCTTAGCAAACAAGTTTGGCATTGAAAAGGCTGCAGAGCTATTAGAAAAAAGTGGCCCAATTACTCCAACGAGTGTCCAAGCTTTGATTAGATTTGAAACAAATCACGTTAGAAATCAGGGAGAAATGGATAAACTGGTAGATTTTGAGCTGAGGCTTCAAAGGGTTTCTCGCAACACTTCACCGGTTTTTGAAGTTGCCAAACCAGAAGCAGCCTTAACCAGATAATCAGATCTTTAACAGATCGCCCAAAATAGATTCTCATTAACAAACACATCGTGTCTAGATCAAGCAACAGACACTACTCCTCACCACAATCTATCCTAAGGAATGACCAACTTGGCGTATCTAAAATACCTAATTGGCGACTTGAGAAACTTGCAGGTGTACAAGATTAGATCGGCGTCATAGTCGGTAATCAACTCCCCCTCTTGGACCGCATAAATTTGGTACACCCACTTACGTTGATCGTAGATGATCTCAACCGTGTCGCCGGCTTGGGTGTCGGTTAACAAATAAAATGAGTTGTACTTCCAGTAGTCGCTTTTCCACCACCAATCCCAGCCATAGCGGTGGGCAGCCAAAATAGTCGGTTGACTGTAATCGCCCGGTCGGCCAAAATCCGGCACCAGCCAAACCCCCGTATCCAAAGCCTGGTTTGGATCTTCGGTGGCACGAACTTCAGCATAAACACCAATTCTGGGAATACTTACCCAAGTGCCGGTTGGCAAATCAGGATTTTGGGGCGGTTTGTACAGCTCTGGCTCTGCTGATCTGGCTGGCTGAGTTTGGGCTGATTGTTTAGCCGCATTTGCCACTTCATTAACCGCACTAGAGTTTGAAAAAATTGAGTCATACATCTCTGGCACAATAATTAAAGCCCCCAATGACAACGAAGCAACTATCACCACCGTCAAAACAAACTTTGCCGCTGGCTTCCACCAGCTAGTTTTTGACGTAATTTTAGGCTGAGCCAAAGTAGTCACAGCTGGGTGCCTTACAATCGGCTGCCTTACAACTGGCTGGTAAACAATCCCACCTTCAACCAAAGTTACAGCTGGCGTTATGGTTTGCGCTGGCGCCTGAAATACCACTTGTTCTTGTTGGAAGGCAGTTGACACTTCAGAGAGTGGTGGCCAGCTGCTCTGAGCCACCGATTTTTCACTGGGATGAACAACTGCCACCTCTTCTATTTCTGGCAGCGCTTCTATTTGGGCAACTGTAAGCTTTTTGCCGGCAATCTGCCAAGGCCACCGACCAAGCAAGCCTTTTCGGGTAAACCAAAAATGACGTCTAAGAAAGGTGGGTTGAGTAATTAGTGCTAGACTCATGGTCTTAAGTGATTACTACAGTTATGAATCTCTAGTTGTATAGTCTACAAATTCCAGAAATCAAATTTTACTCATTGCTGAGTGGGGATATTATATCTTATAACAGCTGTAATTGAAATTATATAGGATTTTAGATCTGGAAAGCAAAAGTGATATTTGCGCCAGATCTTTCCCTAAAAAAAATAAGTGCTTAATGGAAGCTCGGCTGCCTGCCCAACCGCCGAACCTCCATTAAACACTCAATTGATGCATTAGTGTACAAAAATAAGCAGTAAGATTGAGTTTACAGATATACCACTTCTTGGTATCTTATCCCTACTTGAGTGTTCATCTTTTGTTAGATGAACCTCTTTCAGAAAAAGGCATTGTTATTCGTGGACTGTCCAGCGATAATAATGCTTTTTTTGTCCCCTCTTTCCTCCACTCATCCACACCAATCTGCCAACTTTTCGGTTAATTCCTCAAGTATTTTTTTAGTATAACTGCATTGTCTATCTTCGTCAACCTATAGTTTATTAGCGCTTTGATATTCATAGGCCGATAGAAAATATTGAATGTTTTTTCATGAGTAGATATATTAATTTTCCACACCACTATCGCTATTGTGAATAGTCTGTGTACAGTCAAATCTACCCTCGTTTCAAGACAAACATTATAGCTGCCAGAAGTATTCTGTTGCTCAGAATCATCAGAAAATATGTTTTTTTGAAGAGTGTTTGAGTTGCCGACAGAAAAATGTAGTCAGGAGTACAAAGGCAACTCGATCAAGCCTGGAGAAGGTGCTAGGCGTCTCTGAAAAAAAATATGTTTTCTGATGCTATACTACTGTCATCATGCCTGCAGCGCATCAGCTATTTGAACTTAGAGTTGGCAAAGATAATCAATCCTCACCCGAAGCAATGGTGCAGTTGTTGGCTGCCCTACCAGTAGTTAGAGCGTCATTTGTTGATCTACTCTTGCAACAAGACGAGCAGATTAGCTTTGAAATCTGGGTTGAGCAGCAAACTATTTACTTTATCTGCTCTCTCCCCGCTAGGTTAAGTGAATACGGCAAAGGTCTATTGACAGCGTCATATCCAGAAATCGTCATTACCCCACTAGCACAAGATTTAGTTGACACATTTGCTAACCACCCAACCAAAAAAACCGCCGACACCACCGCTTATGCTCAGCTATCTTTGGCCAATAAAGACTACTTGCCCCTCAAAACGTTTCGGGATTTCCCCGAGTCAGACCCGTTAACCCCGTTATTTTCGACTCTTTCTCAATTTGCTGACACAGACACCGCTGTAATTCAGTATTTATTCTCAGCCGAGTCGCAAAGTTGGAAAGACAAGCTGTCAGATTTTTCTGGTCACCCCCAACAGCTAGAAGTTAGCAAGAAAATATCGGTTCAGAGTTTAAAAGGCATGATTCAAATTGCGGTTCGTTCAGCAAACTCTACCCAAGCTTATCACTTGCTTGAAAGAATTGAAGCGGCCTATCAAGTAGTGGCGCTACATAACGGCAACTACCTATCACTGCGCCCACCAGGTCTCATGCAACGATTTTTTTATTCCGCTCTCAAGCAACGGCAGCACTTCTTTGGCTTGAGCACTCACTACAGTTATGACGAAGCGGCCAGCCTCTTCCACTTGCCAACCGCTGACCAAAAAGTGATTCCTAATATTGCTTGGGGCAAACGGCTGTTGGGTGAACCGCCAGCAAACTTGCCAATTATCACCACTTCGACACCAAACGAAGTCAAAAAAGAGATCAATCCTTTTGCCCAGACAATCTATAAAAACCAGCCTGTAGTTTACGGCTTGGCCAGACCGGACAGGCGCCGGCACATGTACGTGATCGGAAAAACCGGCACCGGCAAGTCCACCCTTTTGGCCAACATGGCAATCAACGACATGAAGAACGATGAGGGGCTGTGTGTAATTGACCCGCACGGTGACTTGATTGAGACTCTACTTGACTATATTCCTTCCCGCCGAATCAACGACGTGATCTACTTTGACCCGAGTGACAAAGATCGAACGGTAAAACTCAATCTGTTTGAAGGTAAAAACGTGGCTCACCGTGAATTAATTGCTTCTGGTATTGTTTCAGTCTTCAAAAAACTCTATGGGTATTCTTGGGGGCCCCGCCTGGAATACATTTTACGCAACGCGCTGCTGACATTGTTAAAAAGCCCGACGGCCAAGTTGTCAGACATTACCCTGCTATTAACCGACGAAAAGTTTAGGTACAAAGTCATTGAGAATCTTGATGACGAAATCTTGAAGAGTTTTTGGGTCAATGAGTTTAACGCCATGCAAGACCGGATGCGAGTTGAAGCGATTGCCCCTATCCTCAACAAAGTTGGTCAGTTTGTGTCCTCGCCGATTATTCGGGATGTGGTTAACGCCGACAAAAGTTCTTTTAGTATTGAAGAAACAATGAACAATGGCAAGATTATTCTGATCAATTTGTCTCAAGGCCGGTTGGGAGAAGACAACGCCACTCTCCTTGGTGCCATGTTGATTACTAAAATTCAACTCTCAGCCATGAGTCGAGTTAGCACCGCCGAATCTGACCGGCGTGATTTCTATTTATATGTCGATGAGTTTCAGAATTTTGCCACCGATTCTTTCACCAAAATTCTGTCTGAAGCCCGCAAATACCGGCTGAACTTGATCCTGGCCAACCAATATATTGCTCAAATCCCAGAAGAAGTTCAGAAATCCATTTTTGGCAATTGCGGCACCTTGGTCAGCTTTGTGATGGGAGCCGATGACGCTCAACACTTTGCCGGTGAGTACCACAACCGTTACACCACCGATGACTTAGTTTCACTTGGCCGCTACAAGATTATCAACAAGATTTCGATTGAGAATGCCATTAGCGACCCCTTCCCGGCTGAAACGCTGCCTTTGGCTAAGAGTAGTAATGGTAATCGCGCAAAGGTGATTAAAGTGAGTCGGGAACGCTACGCGCGTTCTAAATAGCGAGTACTCAATTTGTTCTAGTTAATCAAAATCTTCATCTTCGGCAACTAAAACATTCCGCTTTTTTGGCTTGTACTGCAAACCAAATTGGATCAAGGCTGCAGCTACGGTGGAGTGTGATTGCTTCGAAATAATGTTTTTCATTCCCAACCGTTTGGCTTCTTTTAGCCGGCGCTCCGCTAATGTCACCGATCTAATTTCGCCCAACAATCCAACCTCGCCGATCGCTGCGGTTTGGGGCGGTAACGGTGAGTTGCTCAAAGAACTGGCTATTGCCAAGGCAATTCCCAGATCAATACTCGGTTCTTTGGTCACAAATCCACCAGCCACAGAAACAAACAAATCGTAGCTGCTTAGGGGCATGCGGGAATATTTCTGTAATACTGCGGCAATAATTTGAATCTTCGACAGGTCTACTCCCCGACCAACTCGGCGCGGCATGGCTAGTTGAGACGGTACCACCAGAGCTTGAACCTCAAGTAATAACGGCCGCGTACCTTCCATCACACAAACGGTGGCCGAACCAACCGTTGGGATGTTTCGGTGTTCCAAAAAGTACTCTGCTGGATTGTCCACCGAAATAAACCCAAACTCAGTCATTTTGAAGACCCCAACTTCGTCAGTGGCACCAAACCGGTTCTTAATAGCACGTAAGATGCGTAGTTCACTCGTGCGCTCGCCCCGCATCTCCAAAACTGAGTCAACAATGTGTTCAAGGACTTTAGGACCGGCCAACTCTCCTTCTTTAGTGACATGTCCAACCAAAAATAATGGGATGTCCAATTCTTTGGCAACTTGTGTTAGGCGCTCTGCCGTTTCTCTAATTTGACCAACACTGCCTGCCGTACCGGTTAAATCGGTGGTAGTCATAGTCTGGATACTATCAATAATGACCAACGAAGGTTTTTCTGTTTTGATAGTTTGGATCACCCGATCAACGTCGGTTGAGGTGGTAAAAAGTAAGTGTTCCATCACACCTTGACTGGGTTTTTTAGCTTTTTCAGCCGGATTGCCTTTAGTTTTTTTTGACTCAGAATCTATTATTCTGCTGATTCTAAGGGCTATTTGGCTTGGGCTCTCTTCACCGGCTACATACAAAACTCTGCCGGTTGCCTTTTTTGTCAGCGGAGCGGTGCCGTACTCAACAGCATGTAAAGCAACTTGTGTTAACAAGGTTGATTTACCAATACCCGGCTCACCACCAATTAACATCACAGCGCCGGCCACCATACCCAACTCATTATTTTGACCACCCAACACCCGATCCAACTCACTGATACCGGTAGAAAAACGCGCTTTTGGCCGTCTGACACGCTCAACCTCTGGAAAAGTTATCACTTCTGACGGAGTAGCCTGCCGCTGCAAACCGGCGGTTGGTTCCTTCTCTTTTACTTCTTCTACCAAGCTATTCCAAGCACTGCAGTTACCACACTGCCCCGCCCAACGGGGAAACTCTTGCCCGCACTGTTGACAAACAAAAACGCTTTTCAGTTTTGCCATTTACCACCCCTTCCTCTGGTTTTTAAGCACCAGTGTCGTTGAAACCGCTGGGTTGTGTTGATGGACTATCTCTACCCTACCACCGATTTCTTGCATTAAGCTTGCTTTTTCTTTGAGATGTGGGGTGTGAGATGACACCGCCAAAATGTCTGGCTTAATTTTTTGCAATAATCGACGATGGTTGGCTGATTGACTAAACTTTTTTGGTAAAATCAAAATCTTACAAGCCAGCCCCAATTTTTCCAAATTGTGCTTGCGAACAGCTTGTTTATTAATTGGTCGACCAAATCCTTTTAACTCTCTCACCCGCTCATCGGATTCAATCGCAATAATCAGACTGCCCAAAGCCTTAGCTTTGTTCAAAAAAATCAGATGCTCTGAGTGCAAGAGATCAAAAACACCAGTGACCAGAACCAATGGTTGCTTATTTATTTGTTCAAGCATACGGACTGATTGTAACAGTCAAAGTTTTAAGAAAATAGTTGATTTACTCAGACCGCTGTTAATAAGCGTACAGTGACAGAATAATGCTGACACTCCAAGAACTTTTCCTAATAGAACTTTTCCTAAACCAACTGTGACTTTCAAAAAAAATCTAGTTAGCTTAATTTGTTAAGCAATTTTTGCCACCGACTGTTTATCCAACTAACTGTATCCCTGGGATGAAAAAAAGCCGCCTGTAAACTAACTTTTTCGCGAGTAATATGTGGTTGCATATACCAACGTTGTAGATAATAGGCACCGTTGTTAACTTGAGTTATGAGTTTTGTAGCCCAATTGATTCCTTCGCTCGCAGTTGTATCTAATTGATACTGAGCTGGCGGGAAATTTGGCAAGTAGTGTTTAATCCAGATGTTCTTTTTCAAAAACCGCTGATCAATACCACCCGTTGCCAACAACCACTTAGCCTGAACAACTTCATATGCTAGATAAACACCCCAACGATCTGGCTGTATCGCCAACTCCGTCTCCTCCAACCATAAATTTAAACACCAGCTATTTTCCTCTTCGTGATTCCACGAGCGGCGTTTTCCTTTCAAAAACGAGAACAAAACAAGGATCGGCCGAACCAGCCACAACCGCTCACGCTGCACCACCACCATCAAGTCAGTATCGTCTTTTGCCTCCGCGTTCATCACCGAGACTGAGCCGGTCACCGCCACCCCTGCAATCCAAGGAATTCGCCGACAAAAATCCAAAAACGGCTGTAGCTCGTTGAGTTTAGCCTGACTAAAAACCTCTCTTCTCTTTCTCACCTTGGCCAGATCAGCTGAAATACTGGCTAGCTGCCAAAATTGACCAGTTTTTCTAACTAACCCCAACTGCCTCAGCGCCGCCAAAGCCTTACCCACTGCCAAAGCCCCGCCTTTCGCCAGCAACCGGGGTACTGTCTTAGAAGTTGGCGCTAGTAACCGCTGCCCTATTTCTTCTTCGGTCAAAGGCTTGGAAAAAATATTCGAATAACTCAGAGTCAACAAAATCTGTCGCGGTAGTACTGACATGAGCTGCATTATAACCAGCTGCGCCAAAAAAATATCAGTCATTGTTGAGAGCGTCTGCTAGCAATTATTGAGTGGCAACCGTGCCCAGAAATAGCAGTCAATTTTTAAAAAATCACTGCGTGGTGGTTCCCGGCTCAATGCCGTATTGACGCAGAGTCTGTTTGACGCCTTGGTCTAAAGTTATCAGCACTTCTTCGACACTAGAGCCACCATTCAGCGCTGTCACCGCGTCTTCATAGTACTTGACAATCTGATCGTTCAAACCACCGTCATGGGTGGCCGAGCTCATGTACGAACCTTTGGCAAAAGGTGCGTCTTGCAAAAAGGCAGAGGCCACCGGATCCACAGCTAACTCATTAGCTAAATCTTTGCGTGAGTACATTTCACCAAATGGTCTTACCCCACTTTGTGTGGCATAAAGCTTTTTTTGCACTTCAGCACTACTTAAGTACTTTAAGAATTTCCAGGCCGCATCTTTATTTTGGCTCTTAGAGCTCACGCCCTCTGCCCAAAAGTTGGCGGAGGCTATTCTGGTGTCATCAAGCTGAGGCATCGGCACGGTTTTGAACGGCAGGTTGGGGTTCATCTGCTTAATTTCTAAGGCTCTCCAGGATGGCGCAAAAATCATCGCCACGTCACCTCGAGCAAAAGCCACACTAGAAGCCGGCAACGTCTCGTCCCAAACATCGTCGGCTTTAGAAAAATTAACATAAAACTTTAAGGCGTCACTGGTTTCTGGTGAATTGGGATTTAACAAATCGGCTTTGTTCTGCATCATTAACACAGCCAGAATGTCAGAAAAGTGTTCAACATTACCAGCCGTACCCATGGCAATTCCTGCCCGCTTAATTGAATTCCCAGCCTTGACCGTTAACTTTGAGGCCACCGTTCGTAGGTCGGGCCAGGTTTTTGGCGGTTCTAGCACAGCCGTCGAGAAAATCTCTGTGTTATAAAACAAAGCCAAACCCTCATACATCAAAGGAATGCCAACCAACTGACCATTGACGTTTAACATTTGACTGGCGGCTGGATAAAAAGTTGATTGATAATCAGCCGAAGTCATGATGCTTGAAGGCAAAACCGAGAGTTCTGCTTTGAATATTGGCACCCAACTGGCATGATATCTAAAAATATCCGGTCCGTTTTCGCCTTGCACCAGTGCTGTCTGCAAGCGAACCCGATAATCCTGAGACGACTGTTTGGTGTAGTTAATGCTGACACCAGGATTTTGTTGTTCGTACGCTTTGATTACCTCAGTCATTGTTTCTGTTGGTTCCCACAGACCCCAATACTCAAGCACTACACTAGGAGCAGGAGTGGTTGGGTTAGCGCCAGCAGCTGAGCGGTCAGCGCCAGTCGAAGAAGTTTTGATAGAAGTGGTTTGACTGCTGCCAAAAAATTTAAAAGCCACAAAACCGGCAACTGCTAGCAATAAAACGCCGCCCAAAATAAACGGCAGGAATCGAAAAATTGATTTTTGAGGCGCAGCAAACTCAGGTTTGTTGGTGTCTTTGCCCTTACCATCCTTATCCGTTGTCCCAGCAGCTGGTGGCGCCAGTGGCGCAATACCATACCCAGGAGCTAGGTTTGTCTTGGCCGGCGGCGGGGAAGCACCAGGCTGAGTAGCAGACGTCGGCAAGTTGGTGCTGGACATTGATTGTAGAGCACTGAGAGTTCGTGGCGGCGGTTGTGGAGCGCTGGGGGTAGCAATTTTTGGAGCTGGGGCTCCAGGCATTGTCGGTGCTCCCGGCAGTGCTGGCGGCGCTGTGTTAGTTAGATTTGTCCCCCCTACACCCAAATTTAATTGAGCTGACTGCATTGGCAACGGTGACCCAGGTCTGGCAATCGGAATCGGGCCAGCAGCCGTCATTGGCTGTTTACCAGGCATCGAGGCCTGAGGCATTGAAGGCACTGACGAAACAACTGGAGAATTTGACCGGCTCATACCCAAAGCAGTTGGAGTTGGTCTGAGTTGTGAGGTTGGCGGTTTGCCGGGCTGCAAAGATGACCCTGTCATTCCCCCCACACCTGGAATACCACTAATTGATGGCGCCGCCGGTTTGGGAATAGGAATTGCGGGTTTGGGCAAGGGTAGGTTGGGCATAGGGTTAGTTTAGCTCTAGTCAGCGAGAAATCCTTCTGACAAAATAGTGCCATATTTAGGCACCTTCGCTACAACCAAACTACAGAAGCACTACTTACTTGGCTGAGCATTTCGACAACTGAGTAATAATAACATAATGAAACCAGTGATGTGGAGAGTCACCCTCCAGCACTTTTTATCAACCAAGCGGCTGCCACTAGTGTTGAATAGCCTGGTAGTTTTTTTAGTTGTCGGCGCACTGTTTGGTTACTATCAATTTACCAGCTCTCATCTGCCGCCCAACACCTATATAGATAGTATCCCCGTTGGTGGTTTGAGTTTTGAAGAGGCAGCTGAAAAGTTGACAACCAGCTTACCAATTTTACCAAGTTCTAACGTCAGCGTAGAAGTCGAAGGCATTAGCGTTGCCTCAAGCACGGCTGAATTAGGCATGACCTATCAATTCCAAGCCATACTAACTCAATTACAACAGCAGTCGGTTGAGGGAAGCTTGTTGGATCAACTAATTTGGCGAATCAAACCCCTGCTTTCTGCCCAACACTATCAGGCTGCTCTGGCCTATGACCCAGAAAAAACCAACCGCCTGCTGGAGCTGCTCAATCAAAAAGTGACTTACCAAGGCGCAACGCCCTCTGCCAAGCTGGTGGTTAGCGGCAATGCCAACAGTTTGGAAATTTTTCCTGGCCAAAAAGGCCGAGCCATTGATTTGGCTGCTACCCAAGCGGTGTTGTCAGCCCAGATTCCACCAGTGGCAACTTTGTTGGCTGTGGTGGCCAGCACTTCTGGAGAATTAACAGAAGCCGAAGTTGCGCAATCACTTGAGCGAGCCAAAAAATTTGTTGGAAAATCAATTACTTTCACATTTGAAAACCAAGCGTATCTGATTGCGGACAAACAGCTAATTAGTTACTTGGCGCTACCAGACGGATACGATCTGAATCTGATTGCTACTAAAGTTGTTACTTTGGCTGCCGAAATTAACCGAGATCCTCAAGAACCTGTCTTTGAGTACAATCCAGACACTTTGCAAATTGCGGCTTTTTCCGCGCCCAGAGACGGCCAAAAATTAAACGAACAAGCCACCATCATCCAGCTGCAGCAAGCTCTCCAGGATTTAGAAGCAACTTTAACCGGTTCAGAAGCAGAAAACCAAAGCTATGAGCTACTAGTGGCCACTACCCCACCAACAAAAAGTCTTGGGGAGACCAACAGGTTGGGTATTCAAGAACGGATTGGTTTTGGCGACAGCCACTACGATCACTCCATTCCCAACCGCATTCACAACGTGGGCCTGACAACATCCAGAGTATCCGACACTCTTGTGGCACCAGGTGCAGAATTTTCATTCAACAAAACCTTGGGGGATGTTTCTGCAGAAACTGGTTTTCGTTCGGCCTACGTCATCAAAAATGGCCAAACCGCTTTGGGTGACGGTGGCGGCGTTTGTCAAGTCAGCACCACAGTTTTCCGCTCTGTCTTGAATGCCGGCCTCAAAGTCACCAGAAGAATTCCCCACAGCTACCGGGTTAGTTACTATGAATTGGACAAAAAGCCCGGGGTCGACGCCACCGTTTACGCTGGTAACACTGACTTTAGGTTTGTCAACGACACCGATCACTACGTTTTGCTCCACGGCGAAGCCGACAGCCGCAAACTGTATATGTTCTTTGAAATTTATGGCACCTCAGATGGCCGCACCGCCGAAATTGTTGACCATAAAACCTGGAACTATCGTCCTGCTCCAGCGCCAGAATATATTCCCGATCCCAGCTTGCCACCCGGAAAATTGCAACAGGTTGACTGGGCCGCTTCTGGTATTAGCGCCAGTTTTGTCAATGTGATTAAAGACAAGTTTGGCACTGTGATTAGAGAAGATAAATATACCTCAAATTACCGACCGTGGTCAGCTAAATATTTGCAGGGTGTGGCTCAATAAGTTTTAAGGTTGAAAATAGACCTTTTAATTGATATATCAATATATAATTAGAATTGAATTTTTGATCTTTTGTGATATATTTAGAGGATAGGTAAGGCTTACTGATATACATGACTCAAGTAGAAAGAGGATTTAGTTCTGTTTCGCAACTCGCTAATAAGATCGAGACCCACGCAATTGTCATAACTTTAGCGGGCGATCAAGTCTTAAAAAAACTTAGAGGCTGGAGTGAAGTATCCGAAACTATTCTGCCTGTTATCAGCGCATATTTTAGTCAACTCAAAGAAACTCTTAACAAGATTGCCGCTGAGATTGAAACTTCAGAACAAAGTTTAGGGATTGTTACTCCCCAACCAGAAAATGAAGAAACCAGCTCAATCCAAGCACCACCTATTAGCAAAGCTGAAACTGAAATACATAATCCAACTGAGGTAGTGTTTTTCACCCTTGATGAAATTTCCATCATTGCCAATCGAATTGATCGTTCAGATCCTCCTAAAAAAGAGTGGAGTTCGCTGAGATTTCGGTTCCCAATACTCAACCAGTTAATCAAGGTCAGTTTTAGCACCACGGTAGAAAAAGAAGGCGCTTTTGAAATCAAATTAAGTTCTGCTAGGAACAATAGGCAGCAG
>PFDH01000048.1 GCA_002772705.1 Candidatus Pacebacteria bacterium CG10_big_fil_rev_8_21_14_0_10_44_11
TTTCCAGAAAACTACAACCAAATGAATGCCCGATTGGCCGTCCAGCTTGCTCAAGAGCAAGGGGTAGCTGATCAAGTAATTGCTAAAGCGATCAAATCCTTTCCGCAAATCCCGGGCAGAATGGAAGCAGTTGCCTCAAAACCAGTCAGAATCATCGTTGACTTTGCCCATACCCCCAACGCTCTCAGGCTTGCTCTCACCGCTCTCAGAAAGAAAATCCCTAAACAGACTAATTTAATTGCTGTTTTTGGCTGTGCCGGTCTGAGAGACCAAGGCAAACGACCGCTGATGGGCAAGATAGGGAGTGAATTAGCCGATCTAGCCGTCTTAACTGCCGAAGACCCCAGAACCGAAAATATCTGGTCAATTCTGCTTCAAATGAAAGATGGCATTGTGAGCAGTCACAGAAAAGTCCTCTCAATTCCAGATAGAAAAGCCGCAATTACTTTTGCCATTAACAAGTTGGCAAAAAAAGGCGATACAGTGGCTATTTTTGGTAAAGGTCATGAGCAAAGCATGTGTTATGGCACAACTGAAACAGCCTGGAGTGACGTGAGCGTTGTCAAAGAGTTACTAGCAGTCAAGCCATAGAAAGTTTTGATGCCAAATCAAGTCAAAGTAGTGGTGATGGGTGGAGGCACGGGTATTTATCCCGTTGTCACCGCTTTGAAAGAACTTCCGGTCAAGATTTCAACCATTGTAGCCGTCTCAGACTCTGGTGGCTCAACCGGGCGGATTAGAGACGAATTTGGCTTTCCTCCGGTTGGTGATCTCCGACAATCGTTGGCGGCGTTAGCCCAAGACGATGGTCAAGCCTGGATTCGCAAGATTTTACTGTATCGATTTGAAAAAGGCACCAGTTTACAAGGCCACAACTTGGGTAATCTGATTTTGACCGCGCTCCAAGACATGACCGGCAGCACTACCCAAGCTTTGCAGATTGCTGAAAAGATTTTTCGATTAGAGGGTGACGTTATTCCAGTCACCGAAGAAAACGTCCAGCTTAAAATTAACTACTCAGATGGCAGTTCAGCTACGGGCGAACACATCTTGGACAACAATCAAGCAGTCGGCAAAAAAATTAAAACCGTCTCATTGATACCAAATGGTAAGGTTAATCCAGTTGCTACCGCCGCAATTCAAGCTGCCCATCTGGTCATCATTGGTCCCGGCGATTTTTACGCTAGCTTGATGGCCGTCTTAGTTGCTAATGGAATGAAAACAGTGTTAACCAATTGCTCAGCAAAAGTTGTTTATGTTCTTAACCTGATGACTCGCAGCACTCAAACTTCAGATATGAGTGCGGCCGATCACGTCAAGGGAATCGAAACCGTGATCGGTAGAAACATTGATCAAGTAGTCATCAACGCTTCCACCATCCCCAAACCAATCCTCAAACTGTATGCCGCTGAAAATGAGTATCCGGTAAAAAATGACCTCACTACCAATCAGAGAGTGATTATGGCACCACTACTAGAAGAAGAACTATTTATACAATCCCACAATGACACCGCTCATCGATCATTATTGCGGCACAGTCAAGAAAAGCTTAAACAAGTGTTAGTCAAGTTACTATGAACTTCTTTGATCATCAACATTTTTATTTAGTCGGTATTAAAGGTGTGGCCATGACGTCTCTGGCTCAATTATTGCTGGATGCCGGCAAATCAGTTAGCGGTAGTGATCAGGGAGAAGAGTTTGTGACCCAGACAAAATTGGATCAACTGGGCGTGACCATTGACGCTGATTTTGCCGCTCAGTTGCCAAAAAATACTGATTGCGTAATTTATACCGCTGCTCACCGAGGCAAGTTTAACCCTCAAGTACAAGCGGCGATTAAGTTGGGTACAGCCGTTTATTCGCAGGCGGAAGCCTTGAGTTGTTTTTTCAATCAAAAAAAAGGCATTGCTGTGTGTGGAGTGGGCGGCAAGTCAACCGTCAGTGCCATGATCGCCTGGATATTTGAAAAAACTGGCCGACCTCAATCGTTTTCGGTTGGCGTTGGTAACATTCTTGGGTTAAACAAAACTGGTCGCTGGTTGCCCTCAAGCGAGTATTTTATTGCTGAAGCGGATGAATACGTCACTGATCCAGAAGCAATTAAACAAGGCGAACCAGCCATTGCCCGTTTTTCGTATTTACAGCCACAAATCACAATCTGTACTCATTTAATTTTTGACCATCCGGATGTGTATCCAAATGAACTGGCGACAATTCAAGCCTTTACGACTTTTTTTGACCAGCTAAAAGCCAATGGCAGCTTAATCATTAATCAAGCTGACCGGGCAAAAATTGGCCAGACCAAGGCCAAGCTACTCAGTTTTGGCAACTCGCCTCAAGCTGATGTTTACTACCAACCAATCTCAAACGATCAGCCAGGTATCAATCAGGCCGTGATTCATTACCAAAAGCAAAACTTTGAACTTAAGCTCACAGTTCCTGGAGAGTATAACCTAGAAAATGCGACTGCCGCCTGTTTAGCCGCGGTGGTAGCTGGCGTTCAGTTTGACCAGGCCGCCCTAGCCTTGGCCAGCTTTCAGTCAACTTCAAGAAGATTCGAAAAAGTCGGCCGCTGGCATGGTGTTGAGCTCTATGACGATTATGCGCACCATCCATCAGAAATTAAGGCAGTGGCCGCGGTGATTCCTAACTGGTTTAAAGGCAAAACATGTCTGGTCGCTTTTCAACCTCACACCTATTCCCGAACCAAACAGCTGTTTGATCAATTTGCTACCGCTCTGGCACAGATAAACCACCTAGTGTTGCTAGATATCTTTGCTTCAGCTCGAGAACAGGCCGATGATGCTGTTTCAAGCCAACAGCTTGCCAATGCTGTCTCACAAATAACTGGCCAAGCCGTACCAGTCCTTCATGACTATCGGCAGTTAGCTGAGTATGCCCAAAAACAGCTGAGTGTAAACCAGATTTTTCTGACCCTGGGTGCTGGTAACATCTACAAAGCTCACCAGTTGTTGTTGTCTGAATAACGCTGATAATTAATTCGACTTGCTTGGGTAAGCAGGTTATAATCTCTGCTATGGCATATCTTGACCAACTCCAAGCTCAGTTTCCCGAGATTGAATTTGAAGCAGAACAGTCATTGGCACCGCACACCACCGTTAAAATTGGTGGACCTGCCGAAGTGTTTTGCCTCCTCAAAGAAAAAGTTCACTTGATTAACGTTACTCAGTTTGCCCTGAAACAAAATATACCCTTGACCATCTTGGGTTGGGGAGCAAACTCACTAATTTCAGACTCCGGAATCCGTGGTTTAGTGATTAAAAATCTCTGCCAAGAAATTACCGTTCATCCACAATCGCAAACTGTTGAGACCCAAACTGACCAATCCACAACTACTCCAGCTCGATGGCAAGCTGCCGACCAGCCAGAAACTGGCTACAATGCTGGAGCAGACTTCTCACAACTTGACTACTTCGAAGCTGAGGCACCACGAGTGCTAGTCACCATGGATGCGGGCGTTTCGTTGCCTATGGCAATCAATACTTTGCTCTCGCAAGGCATCACCGGCTTACAATGGTACACCCGGATCCCTGCCTCAATCGGCGGCGCCATCTACAACAATATTCATGGCGGGAAACACTTTATTGGCGAGCTACTCCAGTCTGTCCAAGTGATTGATCAAACTGGCGAACTCAAGCGTTACTTAGCCTCAGAACTTGAACTTGACTATGATCACTCTCGGTTTCATCACTCAAAGGAAATTATTATTAGCGCCGACTTTTTACTCTTCAAAGGTGCTGTTGAGAAAGCAAAATCAATTGTGATTGCCTGGGCCAAACAGAAAGCCATTCAGCCTCAAAACTCGCTTGGGTGTGTTTTCCAAAATATTACCGCAAAAGAACAAGCCCGGCTTGGGTTACCCACTCCCAGCACCGGCTACCTAATTCAAAAAGTGCTGACTTTACAAGGGTTGCAGATTGGTGACGCCAAAATTTCTGACCGGCATGCCGCTTTCATTGAAAATGTTGGCCACGCTACCGCTGCAGATTATCTGGCAGTCATCAGAAAGATCATTCAAGCCGCCCAGGCAAAGTGTCAACTTCACCTCAAACCAGAGATTTTTTTCT
Organism: Candidatus Pacebacteria bacterium CG10_big_fil_rev_8_21_14_0_10_44_11; assembly: GCA_002772705.1. Classification (GTDB taxonomy): domain Bacteria; phylum Patescibacteriota; class Microgenomatia; order UBA1400; family PJMF01; genus UBA1388. Next base: position 4,089 of record PFDH01000048.1, read on the forward strand.
TGGGCTTTACCGCCTCAGAGCTAGACGGTATAGTTCAAACTGCTTCAGCTGAATCTAGTGCTTCAGCCTAGACCCAGGGTGATTTATACTGAAGCGTAGTTTCAAAAAGGCAGGATGGAAGTTTTTCAAGTCACCGGTGGTACTCCTCTGTATGGCTCTGTCCGTATTGGCGGTGCTAAGAACGCTTCCTACAAGCTGATGATTGCTTCGCTGCTGGCTAAAGACGAATCAAGGCTGCTCAACTTCTCAAAAATTAGTGACGTTGAAATGGTAGCTCAAATCATTGAAAAACTTGGCGCCAAAATTAAGCGAGCCGGAGAGCGGGCAATCTTTATCAATCCAGACTCACTTCACTCTTTTGATCTCAGTCACGATGATGGCGAGCAAGGCAGATTCTCAACCATGTTTATTCCAGTTTTGGTGGCTAAGTTTGGCCAAGCCATTGTCCCTCTTCCAGGAGGAGATAAAATTGGTAAACGGCCACTAGAGCGTCACTTTGAAGGCCTGAGCAGCCTGGGTATTACTTTGAAAGAGGAAAACGGTCTGGTCTACGCCACCAGCAATGGTCTGATTGGCGCCAGATACCGCTTCAGCAAAAATACTCACACCGGCACCGAAACCTTGTTGATGGCAGCAGTTTTGGCCACGGGCACAACAATTATTGAAAACGCGGCTGAAGAACCAGAGGTCGATGACTTAATTGCTTTTTTGAATGAAATGGGTGCAAAAGTGACCAGAAAAGAGCCGCGGGTAATTGAGGTTCAAGGAGTAAAAGAGTTGCATGGTGCGATTCACAAAATTATCCCTGATCGCAACGAGGCCGTGAGTTATGCCTGTGCTGCCCTAGTGACAAAAGGCGATGTGATTATCGAAAACGCTAAAGCCGAACATTTGCACGCTTTTTTAGACGCCCTTGATCAAATTGGCGCTGGTTACGAGGTTGGCAACTACGGAATCAGATTTTTTTATCAGGGTGAGCTTAGAGCAACCAATATCACGACTCAGGTTGCCCCTGGATTTATGACCGATTGGCAACCGCTATTGGCAACCGTGCTGACTCAGTGTCAAGGCGAAAGTATTTTACACGAAACCATCATGCAGAATCGGTTTGCGTACGTCGAAGCCTTAACTGAGATGGGCGCCCAGATTGAACCCATCCAGTTGTCAATCAGTAATCCCGAATCTTTTTATAACTTTAATCTGACCGATGAACAAGATCAAGCCTACCACGCCATTAAAATTACCGGACCAAGGCAGTTGCGCTCGGGCAGATTTCGGGTACATGATTTACGGCATGGTGCTACACTGATACTAGCAGCACTGAGCGCAGATGGGACTTCAACTATCTCGGGGGTCGAACAAGTTGATCGCGGTTACGAAGCCTTAGCCGCTCGACTTCAATCAATGGGAGCCAAGATAGAGCGCGTCAATAATCAAGACCTGGTATGAACACACTAGCCTTGCCGTTGGGCATCCTTTTATTCTCTTTTTTGTTAACCTCGGTGGCAATTGTGCCGTTCATCAATTTACTTTATTTTTTGAAGTTCCAGCGTTTGCAACAACAATCCCGCGACGTTTTTGGCTCACTAACACCAGTTTTTAACTTATTTCACCGAAAAAAAGCAGGGGTGCCAGTTGGTGGTGGCTTGTTGATTATTACCGCTGTATCACTCCTTTTTGCGATCATGTTGCCCTTACTCAGATATTTCGGGATCAACATTACTAGTGTTCATCGAGACATCACCTCCGAAGTAAATATTTTATTTTTTACCTTTATG
>PFDH01000026.1 GCA_002772705.1 Candidatus Pacebacteria bacterium CG10_big_fil_rev_8_21_14_0_10_44_11
ATTCAAAAAAATCTTTGCCATTTGATCAAAACTAAATTTTACTCCCGGGACAGCTTCTATTGGTTGAGTATCTACGTGAGATGGTTCAAAGCTAATTTCTTCCATTCCGTCGGATAGTTCCTCTGGAGAGGCAGATACTAAATGTAATTCCAGCTCATCCCCTTTGCTTATCTTAAAACCTTCCTGAGTAGTATACTCACTTGGCAATGCCCCGTGGCGAATAGGATCAAATTCTGTTGGCGAGACTTTAAGCACTAAGTCATCCAAAAGACCTGATGCTTGATCTATCTCCATTTCAGTCCAACGACGTGAAGTATCTGGTAGCATTACCAAATATATCTGATTAATCAATGGATTATCGGCTGTCCTACAAATTCTCAAAGGTAATTTATGTTTGGCGATAAGTTGCTCAATTCTAATCATTGCCTTATGAATACTACTTTCTGAACGCATCACACCACCATTAACCAGATCTGCCTGAGCGACTGGTTTAAAAATTCTCTTTTTATCTTTATCAAACATACTCATACTTTCGATTAACGGCTTTAAAGTTTGTTTTTTGCCATCTTCTGAGCAAATTTGTCTTAGACTCTCTATTAGTTGATCTTGATCAAGATTTTCTAAGTCGAAAGCATAAGCAGATCTGTATTGCAGCCATCTTGCTGTTGCTTCAGCTTTGCTTAACGTTTTGGTGCGTCTGTCAAAAAATTTATGGTCAATCTCCAGAAAGGTAGTTAGCTCAATAAATGGAACGCCAAGCTTGTTGGTTAATTCAAGCCGCTCTAAAGAACCAGAAAAATAAAATTTGGAGTCAATATCACCGTTAATTGCAGCAACCATCTTCTTTAATGCAGCAATAACTGGCACCAGAGCAATGGGATCGGAACTGCCAATTATGCTTTGAGCGGCTTCTAAGATAGAAAATGGCTTTAGTTTACCCGCTGTTGAGCAACCAATGTGTAGTTGAATAAATTCTAATGCCACTGCCGTTTCAAAACCAGAATAATCACTTGAGAGTAATAGACGGGTTAATCTGTCAGCAAATTCTTGATAGTCGGCATTTACTAGTTCTTCTGGTCTTTCTTCAACTTCTTCTGTAACCATTAACCTCTCAATAATTTGTGACTTTAAAGGTTCGCTCTCTTTTTGAGCAGCTGGGGTAACTGGAACTGGTTCAAACTTTAACTCTATAAAAGGCGGCAGTTCTAATGACTTAATTACTGCCAACAGTGAGATATTCACGTCGCCAGTTTGCTTAAATTGAGCCAGTAACTGTAAAGTTAACAGTAATCGTTGATTACCAGATTCGACAAGGATAGCTTGAGCTTCAGTTAGGGCATGGTCAGTTGCCTCACTTGCAAATCTAGATTTAGTAGCCTCATTCAGCTCAGATTTACTTACTCGCTCTATGACGTTTTGATATAAATCCCAAATATTCTGTAAATTTTCTTCCAGAGAAAAAGGCGCGTCCGCCGACCTTGCTATCTCAGCTGCGCTCGCTGCTAAAGACCACTTCAGCTCACTTATTTTCTCTTCAATCTGTTCCCTTTCACTAGACACCAAAAAATCTAATACATTCTGACTCAACACCGATACTTGTTGTGATCTGAGTTCTTGCTGTACCAGAAAAGTATTCATAGCTGCAAGATCGCTAAAGCTAGCCGGTATCTCTGACGGAGAAACCACCGTTTCCCACACTCTGAGGGTATCAGTAAAGTTACCAATTATCTGATTGAGTCTTTCTCTCGCTTGTTCTTTCATTTTTTAGGCCCAAATTATAACATACGTGGACAAAAAAGGTTTTCTCCTTGCGCCACCCAAAAAACTCAGTATACTTACCACTATGCCGAAGGCAAAAACAACCAAACCAATGCCAGATATGATCGAGCTTACTCAAGAAGGGCTTGACGAATTAACAGCCGAACTTGATGAATTACAAAAACTGAAACTGCCCACGGCAATTGAGCGGGTTGCCCGTGCCCGTGAATATGGTGATTTAGCCGAAAACTCTGAGTATCACAACGCCCGCGACGAGCAGCAACTACTGGCCGCCAGAATCGAAGAAATTGAGAGTATTCTATCCAAAGCCAAGCTTGTCCATCAAACCAAAAGCACTCAAAAAGTTGGTATGGGCTCTGAGGTTGAAATAATTGAGGCTGGGCAAAAAAAAGTATTAACAGTGTCAATTGTTGGCGAGTTTGAAGCTGACCCAGCTTCATCTAAAGTTTCCAGCGTCTCTCCTCTTGGCAAGGCCTTGATTGGCCGCAAGAAGGGGGACGCAGTAACGGTGCAAGCACCAGCGGGAGCTGTTTCGTACACAATCAAATCAATTAAGTAAAAAATAGAAAGAAAAACTCAGCCCCGCAACCAGCGGGGTTTTTGGTTTATGCTGAAGTAATACGGTACAATAGCTGTTAGGCATACAATGATGACAAATCAACAATCACAACACTGGGTAGACAAATTGGTTGACGGGATTTTAAAGTGGCAAGCAAAGAATGGGATTTTAACCCTGCACGTCGATGACATGAAAACTCCTTCAGGCCGAGTTCACGTTGGGGCTTTGCGTGGTGTGATTTTACATGATTTGGTGGCCAAAGTTTTAAGTGAAAAAACTGGCCAAGCTGTTGCCAGCACCTATGTGTTCAACGACATGGACAATATGGATAGCTTGCCTGGTTATTTGCCAGTAGAGTATGCGGGACACATGGGGCGGTCTCTAGACAAAATTCCCGCTCCGCCGCTTGACCAATCAGGCATTAATTTTTTAGGAGTCAGCGATGAAAAGAAATCGCCGTATCAACATGCGACCAACATGGGCGAGTTCTATGCTTTAGATTTTATTGAGGCCTTTAGAATTTTGGGCTGTTCGCAAGAGATAGTCTGGAGTCATCAACTCTATCAATCGGGAAAAATGGATGAAGTGATTCGGCAAGCATTAGATGCTGTAGCAAAGTTAAGAAAAGTTTATCAAAAAGTAGCAGATTATCAACTACCGGAGCAATGGTATCCTTTCCAGGTAACTTGTGAACAGTGTGGTTTAACCGGTTCAACCCTAGTGACTGGCTGGGATGGCGAGCAAGTCAGCTACATTTGTCAAGAAAACAAGGTGGAGTGGGCACACGGCTGTGGACACGCTGGCAAAATTTCTCCGTTTGGTGGCAATGGCAAATTACTCTGGAAAGTTGACTGGCCAGGTCACTGGAAAGCTTTAGGCATTACCATTGAGGGCGCCGGCAAAGATCATACCTCCGCAGGCGGCTCCAGAGACATGGCCAACGCCATTTGCAACCAAGTTTTTCAGATACCGGCGCCATTTGACATTCCTTATGAATGGATTTTGATCAAAGGCACCAAAATGAGCTCTAGTAAAGGGATCGGCACCTCAGCTCGAGACTTTATCAGTCTGTTTCCACCCGAAGTTGGCCGGTTTTTATTCGTCAATAAGCAGTATAACCAAGTGATCGACTTTGACCCAACCACGATGGCAATTCCGGACCTGTTTGATGAATACGATCAGGCCGCCAAAATTTACTGGGGACAAGAGCAGGGTGACACCCGTTTGGGCAGGTCGTTTGAGTTATCGCAACTTGGCGCTACGCCACAACCTCACTTTTTGCCTCGCTTCCGTGATCTAGCTTTGTGGATGCAGTATCCAGAGTTAGATCTGGCGACTGAGTTCAAAAAAATTAAAGGTTCGGCATTAACTGACCAAGAAAGAACTGAACTGGCGACTAGAGTAGAGTATGCCAAAATTTGGGTGCGAGGCTACGCGCCCGCAGAGTACCAATTTATTGCTACTAACCAGCTGCCAGAGGAAGCAAAAACTTTGACGGCTGATCAAGTTAATTTCCTGGAACAGATTAACCAACACTTAGCGCAAAACGCAACAACTTTACCCGAAAATTTACAACAATGGATCTTTGAAGCTGCCAAAACCAGCCTTGGTTCAAAACCCGCTTTTCAAGCAATTTATCTCGCTTATCTTGGCAAAGAAGCCGGACCAAAAGCCGCTTGGTTTTTGCTCAGCCTTGACCCACAGCTCAGAACTGAACGAATCAATCAACTTAAAGCACTTCAGAAAGGCTAAATGTCGCTACCAACTAGAGCTCAGTCTCACCAACTACTCACTAAATATATTAAAAATGCAGCCTTGATTCACCACTGTCAGCTGGTAGCGGTGGCGATGGAAACCTACGCCAAAACTCTGAGTGAAGACCCAGAATTGTGGTACGCCACTGGCCTGCTTCATGACTTAGACTGGGAAAAATATCCCGATGAACATCCACATAAAGCAATTGCCGAACTGCTGAACGACTATCCCCCAGAGTTAAGAGCTGCTGTCGCTGCTCACGCCCCACAACGCACTGGCAAACAACCAGTCACTACTTTAGACCAATATTTATTTGCTTGTGATGAAATCTCTGGTTTAATGCACGCGGTTTCACTGATGCGGCCTGGTGGCTTTACTGACATGAAACCAAAATCAATCAAGAAAAAACTGAAAGATAAATCATTTGCCGCCAACGTAAGCAGAGCCGACATCGACCAAGGTTTTGCCCTGATTGGCAAAACTCCCGACGAACACATTCAGTTTTTAATTGAAGTTTTTCAAACTATCAACTGAGGAAGGAACTATGTTAGCGATTAAATACATTAGGGATAACCAAGCGATTGTGAGGCAAGCCGCTCAAAACAAGCAACTTGATTCAAGTATTGTTGACCAATTATTAGAAGCAGATGAAAAACGGCGCCAACTGCAAGTTGAGCGCGATCAATTACGCCAACAAAGCAATCAACAAGTTGAAGCAATTAAACAGCAAATCAGCCAAGGCGGCAAACCCTCGGATGAGCAAATTGGACAAGGCAGACAACTGAAAGCTCAACTGAAAGAATTGGAGCCAGAGTTAAAGTCTTTAGAAGCAGCCTACGAAGAGTTGGCGCTCCAAATCCCCAACGTGCCCGCCCAAGATGTGCCAGTGGGCAACGATGAAACGGGCAATGTCGCAATTCGCCAGGAGGGGACAATTCCACAGTTTGATTTTCAACCAAAACCGCATCAGGAGTTAATGGAAAATCTCAACCTACTGGATACCAAGCACGCGGTCGAGATTGCCGGCTTTCGGTCATATTTTTTGAAAAATGAAGCGGTGATTTTGGAGCAAGCGTTACTGCAGTACGCTTTGAAAAAACTGATCGACGCCGGCTTTACGCCATTAACTGTTCCAGTGTTGGTCAACCAGAAATCAATGTGGGGCACCGGTTACTTTCCTTGGGGTAGTGAAGACCACTACCAGACCCAAGATGGGCAAGTGTTGGCTGGCACCGCTGAGGTTGCCTTGACTGCATACTTTACCGGAGAAACCTTACCAGAGGCTGATTTACCAATCAAAATGGTGGGCATTTCTCCTTGTTTTAGACGAGAAGTTGGTTCATACGGCAAAGACACTCAAGGTATTATCAGAGTTCATCAGTTTAATAAAGTTGAGCAGGTTGTTTATACGGTGGCTGATGAAACAGTGACCCGGGAGTGGCACGAAAAAATAGTGGGATATGCTGAAGCGCTGCTGCGCGAACTTGGTTTGCCATATCAAGTAGTACTGATGTGTACTGGAGACATGGGGGCGGGGCAACGAAAAAAATATGATCTGGAAACTTGGTTCCCCTCCCAACAAAAGTATCGAGAAACCCATTCGGCCAGTTACTTTAATGATTTTCAGAGTCGGCGGCTAGGAATCAAGTATCGAGCCAAAGATGGCACAACCAAATACGTGTACACCTTGAACAATACAATGGCGGCGTCTCCACGCTTGCTGGCCGCGATCATTGAAAACTACCAACAAGCTGACGGCAGTGTCAAAGTACCTGACGTGCTTAAGGACTTGACCGGGTTTGAGGAGATTACAAAAAAGTGATGACTGGACTGGAGTTTTTTGGTCACGTTCGTTAAAACCTACATCAAACTCCGATAACCCTGCTAACAAAGAGAGCCGTTTTGTGTCAAGCTATCATTCTCTCTTAACTTTTGCTACAATCCAAGCGTTAGAACCTGCCCGATACGTTTTTTTTGTGGTGAAAGGTTATCCAGTTCAAGTAAAAACGATGCTTCAGACATTTTCATAAACAGGTGATTATGCTTAACTTTTTAACTAATTTATTTGATGAAAACAAAAAATCACTGGGACGATATCAATTGGTCGTGGATCAAATTAACGCGCTAGAACCTAAACTCAAAAAGTTGAGTGATGAAAAATTGGCTGGTCAAACCGCAGTTTTCAAAAAAAAGATCGAGGCAGCCAAACAACAAGGTCAGGTTGAGCGAGACATTCTTAATGCTTTACTACCAGCAGCTTTTGCTACTGTCCGAGAGGTTTCCAGACGGGTGCTGGGCATGCGCCACTTTGACGTTCAGTTGGTTGCCGGCATTGCGTTGCACCACGGCACCATTACCGAACAAAAAACCGGTGAGGGTAAAACGCTGACCGTCACCGCTCCCATTTATCTTAACGCGCTTTTTGGTACAGGCGTCCATTTGGTCACCGTCAACGACTACTTGGCAGAGCTGGGTGCTGGTTGGATGGGTCCGGTCTATAGTTTTTTGGGTTTGAAGACAGCAGCCATCGTGCACGAAAAATCCAGCCTCTATCAGCCTGACTTCAATAGCGAGGAACGGGGAGACGAACGGTTAGAGCACTTTGAACCAATCAGTCGCCAAGATGCCTACGCCGCTGACATCACCTACGGCACCAACAACGAGTTTGGCTTTGACTACTTGCGTGATAACATGGTTCAGTCGATTGGCCAGATGGTTCAGCGCAAAAATAATGGTCATCACTACGCTATTGTTGACGAAGCTGACTCAATTTTGATTGATGAGGCTCGAACCCCGCTAATTATTTCTGCCCCAGATTCCGAACCCACCTCCAAGTACTTCGAGTTTGCCAAAATGGTGACCACGTTAGAACAAGGAGCTGACTATACTTTGGAAGAAAAATCACGAACCGTAACTTTGACTGATTTGGGTGTGAAGCGGATTGAACAGAAACTGGGTGTCAAAAATTTATATGAAGAAGCTTTTGATGTTATCCACCACGTTGAGTCGGCGCTCAAAGCCAAAACCCTCTACCTGCGTGACAAAGACTACATTGTCCGCGACAACCAAGTGGTAATCGTTGATGAGCACACCGGCCGCCTAATGTACGGTCGTCGCTACTCTGACGGCTTGCACCAAGCCATCGAAGCCAAAGAAGGGGTGCCAATTCAACAAGAATCACGGACTTTGGCTACCATTTCAATCCAAAATTACTTTCGCCTCTATGAAAAATTGTCCGGTATGACCGGCACTGCCGCCACCGAAGCCGAAGAGTTTCAACAAATCTATCGTACGCCAGTGCTGGTGGTACCAACCAATGTTCAAGTAATTAGAGATGATCGCTCTGACATTATCTATAAAACTACGGCTGTAAAGTACTCGGCTATTGCGGCTGAAGTCGAAAAAATTCATAAAATTGGACAACCTATTTTGATCGGTACCCGCTCAATTGAACACAACGAAGTAATTGCTGAGTTTTTAAAACATAAACATGTCCCCCATCAAGTGTTAAACGCTAAAAACCACGAACGTGAAGCTTTTATCATTGCTGACGCCGGCAAAAAAGGCGCTATCACTGTTGCCACCAACATTGCCGGCCGGGGAGTGGATATTGTGTTAGGCGGCGCTAAACCAGAGCTCAAAGATTTTCGCATAGCAGAGAAAACCACCGGTAAACCAAGCAAAAAAACTCTTGAGCTAGCGCAGTCGCTACAACTGCCACCTTCGATTGACCCTCAACAATACCAGCTTACTGACTACCAAAAAGCCCTTGCAACTTGGCAGAAAGACCACAACGAGGTGGTTAGTTTAGGCGGCCTCTTCATTCTGGGCACCGAGCGGCATGAGTCGCGCCGGATTGACAACCAACTTCGCGGTCGGGCTGGTCGGCAGGGTGATCCTGGCACCTCTCAGTTTTTCATTTCACTCGAGGATGACATCATGCGAATTTTTGGTGGTGAACAAATCACTAAAGTGATGGACTTTCTTAAGTTTGATGAAAACTTGCCTATCGAGCACAAGATGATTGGCAAAGCCATTGAGTCTGCCCAGGTTAAGGTAGAAGGCTTCTTTTTTGATCAGCGCAAACGACTAGTTGAGTTTGACGACGTGATGAACAAGCAACGAGAAATTATTTACAAACGCCGACGCCGCTTGCTTGAAAAAACGGCTGAAACTAGTGCAGAAAACCAGGATACCTCACTCAAAAATGAAATGCTTGAGTATGTTAAAGACGAAGTTACTTCGCTCGCCACTTTGTACGCGCCTCAAAATTACACGCCAGAAGAGTATAACATCATGGTCAAAGAGTTTAGCAAAATTATACCTTTTGACACCGCTTCACAGCGGGAACTGCAAAAATCGTTGTCCCAGTACCACTCAATCGAAGAAATTGTTGAGGCTTTGGTCAGAGTGACCGAAAAAACGTATACTTCGCGTGAAAAAGTGCTGGGTAGAGCACAGATGCAAACCATTGAACGCTTGGTTACTCTAAGCACCATTGATGAAAAGTGGATGGATCACTTGGACGCGATGGATAGTTTGCGTGACGGAATTTGGATGCGGGGTGACAAACGCACCGTGCTGTCTGAATATAAAAAAGAGGGCTTTGGTATGTTTGAAGCCCTGATCCAGCAAATCGAGTCAACGATTGCCAGCCGAATTTTTAGAGCTAATTTGCAACCACTGCAGATGCAGCCTATTCCTCGGGATGTAGTTGAACAGAAAGACGACATTCACGAAAGTTTAGACAAAGAAGTCAAAGACGCAGCCATGCCCACCAGCGCACCAGAAAATAAACAAGGGTCACTCTCTGACTTGGCTTTGGCCATGAAGACCGCTAAAACTGGGGCTCCCAAACCAACCCCAGGAGTAGAAAAAGTTAAAATTGGCCGGAATGATCCTTGTCCCTGCGGTAGTGGCTTAAAATACAAGAGGTGTGGCCTGATTAATGCTCCCCAACATCAAGGTTAGAGTTGTTCAGTTAACATTTTATCTGGAATTAAAAATCTAACTTTCAACTTTTACACACCATAGTAACTGGGGTATAATGCAACTATTCAGCAATCATGCCTAGAAAAATTCAGTCCCCATTTTCAAAACAAACCTACCAAAGGAATGCTCGATTTTATAAGGTCATGGCTAATGCTAAGCGACTAGAAATCCTTAATTTACTGGCGAGGCATGAGCTGACCGTTTCACAATTGGTTAAAATTATGGGATTGAAAAAAGCGAATATTTCTCAACACCTGGCAATTTTATTAGAATTAAACACGGTCAAAGTACATCGAAGTGGCAAAAACGCTTTTTATTCGATCACTAACAAAAAAATCGTTACTCCTTGTAAAATTCTTAATCGTCTTTGGGAACAACAATCAGCCAAAGAAATACCTCAATAAACTCAGAGACACTTAAGCATGTCGCAAGACATTTGAATCAGTCGCGATACATTTTGCACTTTTTGGCTTCCTCCCGTACAATGAGCGTATGAAAATTATCTCCGGTTCTTCAAATATCAGTTTAGCCACGGCCATCGGCGAGGCTTTTAGCTTGCCTTTAGTTAAGTTAGACATTTCCCAATTTGCTAATGGCGAAAAAAGAGTTTGGATTGAAGAGTCGTTGGCTGGCGAAGATGTGGTGATTGTCCAGTCCCTGTCCCGGCCAGTTGACGAACATCTGATCGAGTTATTGTTGTTAATTGACTCGGTTGAGCGCTTAGGCGCGCGCGATGTCCATTTAGTTGTCCCCTGGCTAGGATATTCACTGCAAGACAAAGTATTTAAACCAGGAGAACCAATTGCCGTGAAAGTGATAGCTAATGTCTTATCCAACTGTTATGTTCGCCGAATCTATCTAATGGATGTTCATAACACTAGTACGCCTGGATTTTTCTCAGTGCCAACAACCCATCTCAGCGCTCAGTCAGCTTTTGTAACGTATGCACAGGCTAACTTTGATCTAAAACAGGCAGTGGTTGCCAGTCCAGACTTTGGGGGTCTTAAACGCGCCCGCGTCTTTGCTGATGCGTTGCAACTTAACCTAGTTAACATCGACAAACAACGGGATTTGCAATCAGGCCAAATTTCCTCGGCAATTTTACACGGTAATGTGAAAGACAAAATCGTGCTGATTGTTGATGATACCATTCAATCCGGCAGCACCATCAAGGAAGTTGCCGAAACCATGAAAGCAGCTCAGGCTAAAAAAGTGCATTTTTTAGCCACCCATGGACCCATGGTGTCTAAAGCCTATCAATTAATAGAAGCTGCGCCCATTGATTCGGTGGTAGTTACCAATACAATTGCGCCGGAAAAAGAATCCAAAAAAATTAAAGTGGTTGATGTTTCAGATATCTTTGTCAAATCACTAGAGCAGTGGTTTTAAACCAACCCCAGTTTAAACCAGCACCGTGAGAGAAAGCTTAAACTAGCGCTTGCTCTAATTTTTTTTGTCCCGTATAATGCAGTCACTGCTTTTTCGTAGAAACGAAAGACACAGTCCCCAAACTGTGTTTCAAGATAGAGAGCAAAATAGAGAAGACTGTCAAGTTTAACTATTTCGGGTAAGCCCGTAACAGCTGGCAATAAGTAAAATCCGAGGTGGTACCGTTTCGTCTTTGAGCTTGCTTTAAAGACTAAACCCTCCAAGATCATCACAGCTGTGGTGGCGTTGGAGGGTTTTTTGTGCCCTTAATTTTAGATTTATGCCCTTAATTTTTGAAAGGATCATATGAGGTATTCACAGCTCTATACCAAAACTTTAAAAGTGAGCAAAAGCTACCGCTCGGTTAACGCCACTCTGCTGATAAAAGGGGGGTTTATTGATCAAACTATGGCTGGCGTTTATAGTTTTTTGCCTTTGGGTTTACGCGTTTTAAACAAGATTGAACAGATTACCAGAGAAGAAATGGATAAAATCGCCACCGAAGTATTGCTGCCGGCATTATCTCCAAAAAAATTATGGATTCAAACTGGTCGTTTAAATACGGTTGATGTGTTGATGAAAACAGCGGGCGCTAATGAAATTTCAAAAAGTAAAAATACCAATGAATACGTGCTCAACTGTACTCATGAGGATGTAATTACACCGTTAGTGCAAAAGTTTAACACTAGTTACAAAGATTTCCCGGTTGCCTTGTACCAAATCCAGTCCAAGTTTAGAAACGAAGCCCGAGCTAAATCAGGTCTACTCAGAGGTCGTGAGTTCAGGATGAAGGATCTATATAGTTTCCACGTTTCTGAGTCTGATCTTAAGGAGTACTACGAAAAAGTCAAAGCCGCCTATGTAAAAGTGTATGAGCGAGTTGGACTTGGCGAGGACACAGTGGTCACTTTAGCATCTGGTGGTGACTTTACCAAAGCGTACTCGCATGAATTTCAAACGTTGTGCGAATCTGGAGAAGATTTGATCTTTTTTGACGAAACCACCAACACCTACTACAACAAAGAAGTAGCACCCAGTCAAGCACCGGCCATTGATTATGATGGGCAGCAGCATGAGTTAAAAGAAGTTTATGGCGAACATATCACCGGTATAGATGCTTTGGTCAAGTTTTTGCAGGTACCAGCTACTAAGTGCGTCAAAACTTTGATTTATCAAACTGAAACTGACGAAGTGATTGTAGCCGCAGTTAGAGGTAACTATGAAATTAATGAGATTAAATTGAGAAACGTTGTTGGCTGCAACGAGCTTCATTTGGCTTCTGAGGCAGCGGTCAAGAAAACAACCACTGCCCAGTTGGGCTATGCTGGTTTACTTAACTTGCCAGCAGGAATAAGAGTTTTTGTTGATGAATCAATCAAAGACCACATTAATTTTGAGTGCGGTGCTAACAAAGATAACTACCATAGTATCAATGTTAACTGGGGCAGAGATGTACAAAAACCTGAGCAATTCTATGATATTAAAGTTGCGCAAGTTGGTGACCTTAATCCTGCCAATGGCAAGCCATTTCAAGTTAAAAAAACCTCAGAGGTTGGCAACATCTTTCCGCTAGGGACTAAGTACACCAAAGCTTTTAACTACACTTTTACGGATCAAGACGGCCAAGAAAAATTTCCGTACATGGGTTCATATGGGCTTGGCACCAGCCGGTTAATGGGAGTGTTGGTTGAGAAGTTTCACGATGACAAAGGGATTTTGTGGCCATCGTCGGTCGCCCCGTTTCAAGTTCATCTTGTCTCTTTAACTGGGGGAGAACAAGCCGCTCAAAAGTTGTATCAACAGTTAACTGCACAACACATTGACGTCCTTTGGGATGATCGGGCAGTGAGCGCTGGTGAAAAATTTGCCGCGGCTGATTTGATTGGAGTCCCTGTACGATTAATTGTCTCGGCAAAAACCGGGGAACAAGTTGAGTGGAAAAAACGAGCAGAGAGCACAATAGAACTGATTTCTGTCGATGAGCTGCTGAACAGACTTGATGCAAAAAAATTATAAATCACTCGTTTTTACTGACCATGCGCTTGACCGGCTTGGCTTACGCTTAGTTACGCAAGAAATGGTTTACCAGGTAGTGACTACATTTCAAACCAAGTACGCTGTAGATCAATCAACAAAGTTTGTTAAAACCATCAAGCAACGAAAGCTCCAGGTAGTCGCAAACTACTTAAAAAAAGAAGATAAATGGCTGATTATCTCCGTTTGGGTCAGGGGAGAGGAAGATCAACCATCAATTTTTTGGAAAATTATCAGCTTTCCATTTTGGTTGGTTTGGCAGGCACTAAAAAAGATTTGGCCGTTATTTTTTCATTCATAAACTGCTGGAATTATTATGACCTATAATTATATTTCCTGTCATCAGGTGATATTTCTATACACTCATCAATCAATCCTTTTTACTTCTGGGTCTTTTCTGCATCAGGCAGTATATTACTAACACATTCCGGTGAGGAATACCCACTGCAACTGACCTCTTTTTTTGGTCTAGCGCCATGAAAACACGGCTGTTGCGGTGGGTTTCTTTTTTCTCAAGACCCGATATACTACTGGCATGAATACGAGAATGTTAATTGTTACTCATCATGCTCCTGACTTGGACGCAATTGCCGCTACTTGGATGCTCAAACGGTTTGTGGCTCAGGAGTTTGCCGATGCCAAAGTTGCTTTTGTTAATCCAGGCGAAACAATCGCTCCCGCCGAGGCAGAGCAGTTTGGTTGTCAACCTCATCAAGTCACGCATGTTGATACCGGCCTGGGCGAGTTTGACCATCATCAACTAGATCGGGGCAAAGAATTTTTAAGTGCCACCTTGTTGACCTACCAATACGCCTGCGATGTTCACCCTGAGCTAAAAAAAGATCAAAGTCTGGAAAAACTAGCCCAATTTGTAACCGACATTGACCACTTTCAAGAAGTGCACTGGCCAGAAGCGGGAGACATTCGCTACCTTTTTATGATTCACGAGTTGATTCGCGGCCTGGAAAACTTAGAAGCACACTCGGACGAGTCACAATTACATTTTGGTTTTACTTGTTTAGACAGCGTCTACAGCACTATTACTCAATACCTCAAAGCTCAAGAAATTATTGAACATGAAGGCCAAGAGTTTCACTTAAAGGCCGGTCCAGCTTTGGCATTAGAAACCAGCAACGACGATACTATTAAGCTGGCGCAAAAAAGCGGTTATATTCTGGTTATTCGCAAAGATCCTCAGTTGGGTAACATTAGAATTAAAGCCAGACCGGACGCCGACCTTTCTCTTGAAACTCTCTACCAGGCAATCAAGAAAAAAGATGAAGTTGGCAACTGGTACTATCACCCGGGTGGCAAAATGCTGCTGAATGGTTCTCAAAAACACCGTAACCAACAGCCAACACCGCTCTCGCTGCAGGACGTGGTTGGATTGGTTAAACATCTTTATTCATGAAAGACAAGCCATCACTCTTTAGTAAAATTATCGCTGGAGAAATTCCCGCCATCGTTGAATATGAAGACGATGAGTATATTGTGATCAGAGATATTCATCCAGTGGCACCAGTTCATGTCTTGATTATTCCCAAAAAAGAAATTCAGACGCTCGAGGATGTTGACCCAGAGGACAGCCAGTTCCACGCCCGCTTGCTGCAAACAGCCCGCAAAGTCGCAAAACAGTTGGGGATTAGTGCTAACTACAAATTACTGATGAATGTTGGCAGACGCGTACAGGCTGTTCATCATATTCACCTTCATTTATTAGGTGGCTGGGATCAGGAAAAATCAACCGAAGAGCTAAATCAGAGTTCTCAAGGCTTTGTTAGCGAGTTTCCAGATCAATAATGATATAATGCTGCCACTGATACTCAAAATGTAGTACCCGAGTTATCTTTTTGGGAAGGAGGTGAGAATAGATGCCAATTATTGTCAAAGCACAAGGTAGTGATACCACTGGTGATGTGATTAAAAGATTTAAAAAAGCCAGCGCTGCCAGTAACATTGTGATTCTAACTAAAGAGCGAGCGTTTTATCAAAAGCCGTCTCAAAAGCGAGCCGTCAAAAAGATTGAAATGAAACGATTGCGTAAACGGGCACGTTCTCTCAAAAAAATGAAGAATATTTCGCCTCAAACTTTGCAGAGAATCAACGACCGGCTAAGCGCCTAAATTTTGTGTAGCTCTAAAAAAATCCCGCCTAAGCGGGATTTTTAGTTGATTTACTTTTTCCGTGGTTTTACTTTTGCCTTAATGTCAAACTCCCATTGATCGCCATCACTGGTGTCAAAACTTTTTGAGTTGGTCAAAGCAAAATAGTTCACTAAATGATTACTAATAGTTTCTTCGACTTCTTTTTTTTGTTCGTTCAGATCCCCAATTTTTACCTTGAGAGAAGTGATTTGAGGATTGTTTTGCAGTTGAGTTCGCCGCTGTTTGACCGCTTGGATAATCACCTCAGCCTGATCTTGGGCTTCTGTTAATTCGGCATCATTTTCAAACACATTTTTTAAGCCTTCTCTTAGTTCTCTTAATTCGCTGCTAATTCGCAGCAACTCATTGGCATTTCGCTCAATGATATTTTGCAGGTGAGTCAAAGTGCCGGCCAGTTTATCTGATTGAACTCCTTCGTCTTCATCGTCAGATATCCCTGCCATGGTTGAAGCTGCTGACTGCTGTGACAACGCCGCCAGCGCCAAATCCTCGCCCGAAGTTAATTTTTCGGCTGACTCCAGTTTGTCTATAGACTGTTTCTTGTTTGCCATACTACCTTTCTGACTGAGGGTAAAACAATCACACTCTAGCGTAATCCAAGTCACCAAGCAAGCGGTCTTTGCCCCTTGCTTGATCATACTCAACTGATCATAGTATACTTAATTGCTTGTTGGATGAGAAACATATGCTCCAAAAATCAACCAAAATTGTAGCCACCATTGGCCCCGCTTCAGAATCTGAAGAGACCCTTCAACAAATGATTGAGGCTGGTATGAACGTGGCCCGTTTTAACACCAAGCATGGTGACCCAGCCTGGCATCAGGAACGGATTAAACGAGTGCGGGCAATTGCGCAACAGTTGGGCGTTCCGGTGGGTATTTTGATGGACTTGCAAGGTCCAGAAATCAGAACAATTTTACCCAGTGGAGTTGACAGCTTTGCAACCAAAGCCGGAGATCTGGTGACTTTTACCCAAGATAATGCCGCGCAAGGTGACAAGTTGGTGATTGTGCCGACTGAGCTCATTCAAGCCGTTAAAGTTGGCGACAAAATTTTGATTGAGGACGGCATAGGCGAGTTCGAAGTAATTGAAAAAAAAGCTGGTGAGATAGTCGTTAAAGTCCTAGAAGATTTGGTAATTAAAAAGCGTAAAACTCTTAATACGCCTGGCGTAGACATTGTCTTACCTTCACTGATTGAATCGGATCTGATTCACTTAGACGGCATTACCAACGAGCTGGTTGATTTTGTCGCCTTGTCTTTTGTCAGAACGGCTGAAGATATTCAGATTTTGCGACAGGAGCTAGAGAAGCGTCAGCTAACCGCTCAGATTGTGGCCAAAATTGAGAATCAATCGGCAATTGACCATCTAGATGAAATTATCAAAGTCTCCGACGCGATTATGGTTGCCCGAGGTGATTTAGGAGTTGAGGTGCCGTATCAGGAGCTGGCTCACTGGCAAAAAGTGATCATCTATAAAGCCAGATTGGCCGGCAAGCCAGTGATAACCGCCACTCAAATGCTGATGAGCATGGTCAATTCACCTAGACCGACAAGGGCAGAAGTGTCTGACGTGGCCAACGCTGTTTACGATGGCACCGATGCGGTGATGTTGTCCGACGAAACTACAATTGGTAAATATCCAGTTAAATCAGTTAAAACCCAGGCGGAGATTGTTGAGTACACTGAGAATTATTCCCGACCACCATTGATTGATCCAGAGGATACCAATCCCAGCACCGCCATTACCCACGCGGCAATTTTGTTGCTGACGTCAGCGGCAAGACCAACAGATGCCTTTCAGATTGATCACTTGGTCTGTTTAACTGATAGCGGAGCGACTGCCAAGTACTTATCCAGATTCAGATTCTCTCGCAGTATTTTTACGCTGACCCAGACAGAGCATACCTATAATCGATTAAGTTTGGTCTTTGGTGTGATTCCACACATGGTTGACTTCGAAATCAATAAACTCATAGAATCAGAAGCGATTGTCAGTAAGGTGATAGAGCTTGGTATCGCTAAATCAGGAGAAGTAGTGTTAGTGGTTCACGGCACTTTCTGGAATCAGCCTGGTCTGACAAATACGGTACAAGTTATCACTATTCCCTAAAGGAGACGTATGGCAAAGAATACTGGTCTAGGAGCATTATTAACAGGCATCGTGTTAGGTGCAGCGGCCGTCTTTCTGTCGAAAAAAGAGAACAGAATAAAAACACGAGCCACCATCAATCAAGCCACAACCAAAGTCAAGTTGCTCAAGCAGGAATACAAAACAGATCCTGAGAAAGTGAAAGCTGAATTAAAAGCTCAAGGCAAAAAATTAGCCTCAAAAGCGCTTACAGAAGCTCATAAACTTTCAAAGAGGTTGAACACCAAACCAAAAACTTCAAAAAAATAAGTTCAATTTTTCACCGGTTTTTGTGGTTTCTTGCACTAGTGTGAGATAATACGGGCATGCAACCACACTCCATGTGCGCTGTCGCCGTAGCAAATTTAATTTGGAACCAAGGAAAATCTAATCTTGAGTTTTGTCGATTTAGAGTTGAGTATCAGACTCCCAAGGGTACCTATAGACATAACTTTTACGATTGCACAATTCAGATTGAAGATAGAAAGCGAATGAGCGTCACGATTAAAAGAAGTGGCGGTGGTTTGGCTTGCACCATCGATCTGAAAGAGGATTCCCAAAACTGGGTAGAAATGACTCATCAAACCCAACACGTTGCCGGTTTATTAGAAAGATATCGCCTGGAGAAAAAAGAAATTCGTGATGGTCAACACCGGCATAGTGAAAAATACCGAGATTTTAGGGGTCAAATTAAACATGAAGATACATTAGAGCTAGTCTGTGAAGTGAAACACCCCCAGACCAAACGATACGTTTTAATCACCTATGTAGTCACCATTGACTCAATTCGTATCAACCGAAAGTAACCCAACAAAATACAGAAGCGGTTGTTAACGGAGAATCATGTCCGGGATTTCTCAGGAATATGAATAATGAACAAGGCAAATTAATTTCTCGACTCTCTGTCCAAGCCTCATATAATGATCTAGGAGAAACCATCCTTTAGCTTCCTGGCTATTTCTTTCCTTCCCCCAACTCTAACTTCTGAAACCAACTACGCCGATACATCACCGCAATAATGGCATAGACGGCAATATCAATCCAGGTTTCTTCGATTGTCTCATTAGTTGGTTTTTGTTGAGAGATAAGCAAATGTTTGAGACGTTCAATTTTTTCACTCACTCTCATTGCAATACCCAGCTCCTTATTAGACAAGATGTTACCTTTGCCGTAGTCCTGATGTTTTTTAATAAACATTTCTAGCAATTCACGTTCAACTTGGCTAAACGCCTGATCCAAAGTGGTCGGCGTCTGAGAGGAGAGTATTTTTGTCATGCCGCTATTGTATCAACAGCGGAACCAGATATTCTAGCAGAAATTTCATTGACGATACTTCTGATAAGTTGCTTTGACATTTTTTCGTCACCAGCCTGAGCAACATCCCAATCAATGCCGGGACCAATATTTCCTTCAAGAAGATAGACATTCCCGTTGTTGCTAACCACAAAATCAAGCGCATACAACGTATTACATTTATTAATGTTTCTCACTATTTTTTCCGCAGTTAAAAGCACTGCTTTGGGAATGTCGGCTGGAGTCACATACGCTAATTGACCCCCCTGATGCATGTTGCATCTAAAATCATTGGCTTTGGCGACCCTTAGGTAACACTGTATCAGCAGATTGTGATGAAAGATGAGCCGAATATCAGTCGCATTTTGATTATTTTTATAAGCAAATCCTTTATCAAAGGCTAAAAATGGCTGAATCACAAACTTAATATCCTTGTTCTTCATCATAATTTTTTTTATCTTGTGAGCAAAGTCACGATTAATTTTGTAGACATGATTACCACCAGACCCAAACCGATCTTTCAAAATAATATTGGTAGAAAAGTCACTAGCAAAGTGGTAGTTCTTTACGATGGCTCGCAATTTTTTAATCGCTGAGCTAATACTCTTCAGGTTATTTGAATAGATTGCCACTGTCGGTAGTGTGTACTCTGGCAATTTTGCAAAGGTTTCAAGTTTGTCAAAAAAGGTCATGAATAATGTTGGATCATTAAAAGCTTTGACCATTTGGTCAGAAAAAAGCAGATCTCTTTCAGCCGCTCTGATTTGTGATACTGGAGAAACCTTATCAAAGACTTGTGCTGATTTCGCCTTAGCGTCATTTTTGTCCCAGTTACCCGACTCATGAGTCCAGTAAGTTTTGCAGGTACCGGGTCCAATGATGTCGGCTGAAGTGGTAAAACCAGCGGTCATTCCTGATTTTTCACAAGCATCCAGCAAATAAGCATAGGAACGATTATAGTTGGCTTGTTTTGAATTCAGAGAAAATGGATGCAAACTATCAGCGTCAGAAACTGACGAACTCAGAGCAGTGTCAGCCGAATAAACGACAAGAACGTCTAGATTAACCATACTTTTCATAGAATCTTTCAAACCGATCGAGGAGTGAGGTACCTACAGTATACACGAAATTAAGACGAAATGGGGAGGAAAAGTTATCTTATTGCCTCTAACCAAAATTTATAATCTAGAAAAACTGAGATAATAAGGCTAAGCTAACAAGTAAAAGATGCAGTATTTATCAGTTTTCTTTGCTATTTTTATCGCCTGGGTCAGTATTGTGGTTTTCGCTGCCACAACCACTAATGCCAATTTGGTTTTTTCACTTTATTTCAGGCTAATGATCTTCACGGCAGTGCTCTTTTTGATTGGTTTTTGGAGAAACAAATGATCGTTTTTAATCGGTTAAAAAAGACTATTTACCATCTATTTATCCTTGTGCTTGCCTACTATACCAAGCCAACCGCGGTTACAATGAACTTGCTTTACCAAGCAGTTCAGGATTTGGGCGGCGTCTATGTTAAGTTCATGCAGTTTTTGTGTCTTCGTTTAGAAATGTTTGATGACGACGTCAAAATTCAGTTTGTGAAGTTATACGATCAAGTAGATCAAGAAGAGATGGACGTCGAAGAGATTTTGTTCCAGGAGTTAGGAGAGAAACGCCAGTTATTGAAAGAGGTAGAAAAAACACCGTTTGCTACCGGTTCATTTGCACAGGTATACAAAGCCAAACTACAAGATGGGCGATCAGTAGTTGTTAAAGTTCGCCGAGCCGACCAGCACCAAAAGGTGACTTTTGATTTCTTTTTGATGACGATTGTTTGTCGAGTCATTCTGCTATTGTTCGACTTTGAACAACTAGATTTGCTTCAGCTGTTTAAAGAATTTAAAAAAACTACCTTTCAGGAATTGGAATATAAACTTGAACTCCAACATGCTCAATATTTTTTTGAACAGTATCGCAATCATCCTCAAATCGTAATTCCAGAAACTTTTGCTGAGCTCTGCACCAACAACGTTTTAGTTCAGGAGTATGTTCAAGGTATACCATTGACTCAGGTAATTACTTGGAAACAGCAGCGAACTGATTACCACACATTTTTAGAGGAACAGTACGGCATCAATTTGGAAATGGTTTTTTTCTCAATCGCTACCGAAGTGATCAGACAACACTTAACTTTTGATAAGTTTTATGGAGATTCTCACCCTGGTAATATTATTTTGCTACCGCAAAACAAGTTTGCTTTTATAGATTTTGGCATTTTAGATCAGACCGCTAGCGACAAAAAGGAGTACTTCACCTTGATGAAAACGTTGGGTCAGCCAATTGAACAATTAAATGAGGAATCAATGAGCCAACAATTTTTGAAATTGGGAGCGCGCTCACTCTATCAATCACTGGAAGTGATTGAGAAAAGCTTGGGACAAACTGAGCAGTCAAGTAAGTTAACCGATTTGATCAAAGCTGAGTATGCTCAGTTAATTGCCGATTGTAAAGACAGCTTGATTAGCCAAGAGTTGGAGAAAAGAGAAGATCTGACTGGCTTAGTGATGCAAATTGCTGAGTTGGGTAAAAAGTTTCAGATTCAAATGCCCACTGGATTTTTTAATGTGATTCGCAGTTCTACCATGTTCAAATCTTTCACCAGTTACTTGGCTCCGGACTATCATTACATGCGACAAGTCTATCGAGAGTTGGCCGCCGAATATGAACATGTGCCTCTATCTGAGAAGCGACAACCAAGGAAATTTTCATTTGAAGAATCGGTCGAAACAGTTATGGATTGGCTCAGTAGTATTGCTGAAGCGGACTTGCCCCTCTACTTACAAATTCATGGCATACTAGAGGGAAAAAATTATGCTAAGTAAGTTCTTTTTGATTATCAAGTACCCATACACAGCAGGAGTGATTGCTATTATTTGGCTGGGCAGCAGCATCTTAATGTTTACCCATCCTCAACTGCCGATTGTTGGGATGGTGACAATCAATATTATTGTTTGTTCGGTGATTGGTTTGATTGGGTTTAGAGTGGTGAGAGAGAAGGGGTAGACTAATTTGAGATTTTTAAGTAGAATCTATTTGTATGTTGAGAGTAGCTAGTAGCCCCAGCAATAAATGGAAATAGAAATAGGTTGCAGAACAAGTTACTACCTAACTTGCAGAAAAACCAGAGGTGATTGAGGATCGGCAATTTGATTTCTGTTAACTGAAAAGTAAAAAGCAGATTGGACCACCTAAAGTCTCCGCTATAGGTTAATTTGCCGTGAAACTGGTTGGCCCACCCCATGACTTCGTCAGGAGTTGGTAAGCCTCGTTCGATGTGTTCGGCTAAAAAAGCTGTCATTTTTTTGTCTTTAATTGAGTGGAATAAATTTTTTTCAGCCTCTGTGTGATTTTCTGTACCAAGTGGAGCCGAACAAATCAAAATATTTTTTGTCACTCTGAGCATCTCTTTGAGTAGTGCTTTTCTGTCTGGCTGAGGCACGTGCTCTAGGACATCAACACAAACCAAACCATCAAATTCTTTGTCCTTGAATGGCAAATGCTTACCATCGTAAAACATGTTTTTTTCTGTTCTCTCAAGGTATTTGGGGGTTTGATTACCCTGATTAGCAAGGTTGATGGTGTAGTAGTCAGTCGCCTGGGCAATCTTGCCAAGAATAGGCTGCTCACCACCAACATCAAGAATGGTTTGTCCAGGTTTAATCAGTGAAGCAATATAGCGCTGCCGCTCATGAATGTCAGGTTGGAGAAACCAAAAGTTGTGAGCCAGAGAAAGTTCGAGTTTGGAGATGAATGACATGGGAGTAATTGTAACGCGGAGCGGGGGGAAGCACAATTTGAAAATTAGTTTGTACTTAAAAAAATCAGAACTTGGTTTTGTTATATAATTCAGCTATGTATCAAAAAAATGTTCGGATGCTGTCTATTTTTAATTTTCTAATCGGGTTTAGTTTGTTTGCCCCGTTAGCAATTATTTATTTTACCAAAGTATCAGGTTCATTTATGCTGGGAACTAGTGTTTATGGGATCATAATGCTATCTTCAGCAATGTTTGAGGTACCAACTGGGATCTGGTCAGATAAAATAGGCCGAAAATATACTGTTGTATTGGGATCCTGGTTCCGTGTGATAGCTTTCATCTTTTATGCCATAGGTTTGTCATACGGATGGTTAGTAGCTGGTGCAATAGTTGAAGGTCTTTCCCGCGCTTTGTACAGCGGTAATAACGACGCATTGCTGTATGACACTTTGGCTGACGAACATAAACAAGAAAGTTATGATGTCTTTCAAGGAAAAGTCAGTTCGACTGAACAGTTGGCAATGGGAATTTCAGCTGTGTTGAGCGGTTTGATTGCGATATTTTCTTTTAGCTATCTCTTGTGGTTCTCGGTCTTAATTCAAATCGGGTTGCTTTTTATTAGTTATTTGTTAGTTGAGCCACATTTTAGAAAAAAACTGGATACCAATGTCTTTGCACACATAAAAGAGGCTCTGTCATTATTTGTTAAAAATAAAAAGTTAAGGTTTTTGAGTCTGGCTTCAATTCTGAGTTTTTCAATTAGTGAATTAAAGTGGGAATTTGGCTCGGCTTTTATAGCCACTGTTTGGCCGTTATGGGCAATTGGAATCTCTAAAACATTACCAAGTTTTGGAGCCTCGCTTAGTTTCTATTTTAGTGGTAAATTAATTCGTAAATTTAATGCAGTTAAAATACTTTTGTTTGACAGTATATACGGAAAAATAATCAGTTTAATTTCTTTAATTTTTCCCACCGTGTTTTCTCCCCTTTTAATGTCTACTCCCTCACTTTTATATGGCGTCAGTAATATCGCTGAAAAAACTCTGATGCAACATGAGTTTTCTGACCATCAACGAGCCACAATGAGCTCTCTAAATTCACTCGGTGGCGCAATTGGGTTTGCGGTGATGAGCTTGGTGTTGGGAGGATTAGCCGATGCTTTGGGACCAGCAAAAGCCTTGATAATATTAACAATTATTGGTTTTCCAGTAGTTTTTCTTTATTGGAGAATTTTCAAGAACGAAAGAAATTTAGAAGTCTAAAAGTCTATCCCCCGTCTTTAGGGTAATGATTTTATCTAGTTGTGTGACGCTAAAAAAACGGGGTGCGCTGCCTGAAATCGAACATTTGAGTATTAAACGGATTTTACAAGCATTTGATGATCTCGTACAGCTTGGGTTTGTGAAGATTAGGTTGAACGAAATAAGGTCTTTGGAGAAGGCTATGAGGTCATCTGTACTGAGTCAGTCATTTATTATTTAACTTTTTGCTCTAAGAAGTGTTTGATAAAATTTGCCTTTTCGATGATAGAACCAATCCATTGCATTAAAGAGAAGTTTGCCAATTTTGATCTTTACTCCACTTTCCTCTAAGGCCTCACGATCTAAGGTGTCTTCAATAGTTTCTCCAATGTCTACACCACCTCCCAGCACATCATAAAACCTCTCAAGCCTGTTTTTAGCGAGGAGAAGATTTCCGTCCTTAACGATTAAAACATAGGCAGAAACTCGCCAGGTGATCTCAGAACCGTCGTACGGGACTGGTTCAAGGTTAGCATTGACGAACTTGAGTTGGTTAATGTGTTTCATAAATAACAACTTACACTCTGATTAGAGTCCAGTTTTTGACGTTCTTCATTAAAGATTTACATTCTTCCCGAAGGACTTCACCTTTTATCTCGATCATTTGTAATTTTAAGTTTGATGAGGGGTAAATATTTCATGTCGATGTATCACTTAGAGCCTGTCCGGAAAGTT
>PFDH01000035.1:0-4400 GCA_002772705.1 Candidatus Pacebacteria bacterium CG10_big_fil_rev_8_21_14_0_10_44_11
ATTGATGGTCTTATCACCAATTTTCACCTACCAAAAAGCACTTTGTTGATGTTAGTGAGTGCATTTGTTTGTCAACCCAATACCAAGCAAGTTTTTGTAAGTTTTGAAAAAACTAATACTGGCCAAGCCTATTTGAAAGCTCTAGAAAATAATTACCGCTTTTTCTCTTTTGGTGATGGAATGTTGATTATCTAAATTGCCACAAAAAATCCCGCCTTTAAAGCGGGACTTAATGATAAGCTTGTGCTAATACATCGGCTTACCCTAAGAAGTTACCTCTATTCTAACATTTTCGTTCAAATTATCAATTATTAGAAATGTGGAGGCGACGGGAATCGAACCCGCAAGCTTATCTTCTTAGGGTAAACTGTGCACCAAGCACCACCCCCACATACTCGGAGAATACTTTACAAATATTGCAAATAGCTTGGAAATAGATGAGGTATACTAAGAGAATGGTTTCCTTGCTCTCCCCCGAAGCGGCTCATCTATCTCCAAACCACCAACCTCTGGATAAAGAAGGCTTTTTCCCAGAATCTGGGATTGTCGAATATGAAGATATTCTTAGGTTCATTGCTGGGTGCTCAATTCAAGGAGATTCTCAAACTGCTGAAAAGTTAACAAACAAAGTTCATCAGCTCTTACTAGCGATCGATCAAAAAGATCAAACTTCAATTAATCAGATCAAGACTGAAATATTAAATTTTATGCAGAATCATTTCCCAGTAAAATCAGAGAGTTCTACTCCCCCACCTGAAATCTGATAAACCGATTAATCATAATCTTCTCCCCGATTTTGCCGCTCAGTTGTTTGACCAACTGGTCAATGGTTAAGCTGGCGTCGCGGATGTATTCCTCGGCCAATAAGGCTTCGACGTTGGCCGGACCAGTGGCCGAAACGTGCATAGCAATTTCTTTGGCCAGAGTTCTAAACTCGTCGTTACGGCCAACAAAATCGGTCTCGCACAAGAGCTCAACCATGGCACCAATTTTGCCGTTGGCGTGAACGTATAACCCAATGTAACCTTCTTTGGTTTCTCTGTCTTCTTTTTTCTCAGCGCGCTGCATGCCTTTGGCTTTGACAATTTTTTCGGCTTTTTTCAGGTCGCCGCCAGCCTCTTCCAAAGCTTTTTTGCAGTCCATAATCCCAGCACCAGTTTTTTCACGAAGATTTTTGATGTCAGTTGCAGTGTATGACATAGTGTCCTTTATTATTAACTACTCAGAGTAATTCTTGCCAGCCGCAAATCAAAATTAAGCAGTTTTTCCGTCAGAATATCCCTTAAGCACGGCATTAATGATGAACTCAAGACTTTTGCGTCCATCGTCATTACCTGGAATCACCAAATCGACCATATCTGGATTCGAGTTGGTATCAACCAAACCAATGGTGAAAACACCCAGGGTATTTGCTTCTTTGATAGCGTTAGCTTCACGTTGGGTATCAACCACAAATAGTGCATCAGGCGCACTTTTCAAATCTTTAATACCGCCAAAAAAACGTTCCAGTCGAATCTTCTCTTTTTCTAACTGAAGTCGCTCGTACTTAGTGTACTTGGCGTATTTATCAGTTTTCAGGCCTTCTTCAATCTCGATCATTCGCTTCAGAGATTTTTTAACCTGATCCCAGTTGGTCATCAAACCACCCAACCATCTGGAAACAATGTACGGCACTTTATTAGCCTGAGCCGCGTCTAAAATAATATCTTTAACTTGGCGTTTGGTACCAACCACTACCAGTGTCTTGCCGGATTTGCCTAGTTCATAGGCGACGTTGTAAGCCTTTTTGAGTTGTTCAGCTGTTTTGGCGAGGTCAAAAATATGGACGCCATCCTTCTCCATGTAGATCCACTCTTTCATGTGAGGATGCCACTTGGCGCTTTGGTGACCAAAATGCACACCAGCTTCTAGCATGGCGGCTAAATCAAATTCAGGCGCTTTGTCAGGTAATTGATCAATATTCATATGTCCTTGTTTGTAGCCAGGTATTGTTTAGTGGCTAACGGGTTGACTCAGCTAGAGTCTGGTTGATAAGTCCCTTCCGTAGCGAAAGGCTGAAGGTTTGAGCAAAAAGGACTTTATTTCTGACGAAGGAGTAGTTTTACTACTTCAAGGAAGAATAAATGTCTCTTTTTGCCAAATCCTACAGACTTACAGTAGGATGCGACTTGTCAAACAGGCTCTTAATTCAGGACGCTGACTGAGAGAACCGGTACTTTGTATAAGGGGTGTAGTATACCATATTCTAAGAAATTTCCTTCGAGAATTTACTAAATACACTCGTTACAATTCTCTTGTTCCCATTTTGAAAAGGATGCCCTCGATTGATAGAAACATAGTAGTTGGCAGCTACCTCAAAAATATTCTCATCTAATAACTCAGCTTTTAACTTAATGCTTTCTAAAATAGATTCTAATCTGCCTGGATATCGCAAACTAAACCGTGGTAAGTGGTCTCTATAACTTGGAAATCGACGACTATTGAGTAGATTGTACAATTGTTCGCAACTTTGAAGAGTGAGCCAAAATTTCATTTTGGGATATTTCGCCTTTGTCATATTGCTCAAGTTTTTTGTATAACTTGCCATACTTGTTTAGACTTGCTTCACCAGCAGCCTTGACTTTTTTTTCATTCCAAAAACTTATAAAATTGAATGTCCATTTCATAAGTTTAGTATACCATTCTTTACAGAACTGTAATTTAGCCAACTAAGCTCACTGCATTTTGCAAAAGGCACACCACCGTCATTGGACCAACACCACCGGGAACTGGGGTAATGAAAGCGGCTTTGTC
Source organism: Candidatus Pacebacteria bacterium CG10_big_fil_rev_8_21_14_0_10_44_11 (assembly GCA_002772705.1). Taxonomy (GTDB): domain Bacteria; phylum Patescibacteriota; class Microgenomatia; order UBA1400; family PJMF01; genus UBA1388. The sequence continues at coordinate 2,794 of PFDH01000035.1, forward strand.
TTTGATGGTTTGGAACTCAACGTCGGGTTTGGGTTCGCCCACATCAATCAGTGCCACCCCGTTTTTAAGCAAGTTTCCGGTGATTAAATGCTTGCGGCCAGTGGCAGAAATTACTACGTCAGCATCGATTAATGCCACTCCTTTTTCCACTCGCTCGGCTAGCTCTTTGCTGCCAATCATTTCCACATTGTTGCCTAAAAAGTGCAAATAATAAAATAATGGTTTACCAAGCAAATCACTTTTTCCGAGGATAATTATTTTCTTATTTTTTAAACACTCTAGTCCCCGAAATTGTTTGGTATCTATCGAGTTGTTTTCGCCATTAGAAACCTCAGTCACCGCGCAAAAATCTTGTAAAATATCTACCACGGCTTGACAGGTTGCCGGCAAGACTCTCCCCTGCTCTTGCCAACTGCCGTCGGCAATCGCAGCTAGGGTGCTGGGGTGTAACCCATCAACGTCTTTTGTTTCAGCAATGCTAGAAACCAGAGTGCTCCACCAGTCGCTATAGGTAATGTGTCGCTCACTTCCCTGCCCCGCTTCCAGAGAAGAAAGGTAAATTTGTTTAGTTGGTTTTTGAATAATAATGCCAGTTATGGCCTGATCTTGGTTCAACTCAGTAATTTTGCTAATGACATCTTCAACCGGAGTCAGAATGGAAAACTGAAAAATCTGATAGCCAATCCCCACCCTTTTGGCAGCTTCTTGTTTCAGTCTGGTGTACAGCCGACTGCCAGGATCCTCGGCAAAAAGCACCGCTGCCACTTGCGGTTTGGTTTCTAACTGGGCAACTTGTTGTTTGAGCTTGGCTTCTATCTCAGCTGCTTTTTTGATGCCGTCAAAAATTATCATCCTTGTATTGTACTCGATTTAGCCTGGAAATTGAAGCAATCCCAACTGCGTTTGACAAACTGCCCAAAATTTTGCACACTGACCCCACTCTGTGGAATCCGGTGAAATTCCGGAACTGTGCCGCAACGGTGACTTCTTTTTGGGCGAGAGCCTAAAAAAGAACAGTCCGATCTTCAGAGTACCCGCATGTCTAAAAATGCGGTTGACCGACGAGCATCGGGCGTTTTGACACATATCAACCAACACCGCTCCAGATGCTCCTCAACTATGAGGAGATCAGAACAAGAACCTTCAACAACCACCGAAAAACCGCTTACTTTCTTTGGCCTGTTTAATTTTTCGCTGCTTGAGTCTAGTCCATTTTCCACTAAAACTCAGAAAAACAAACTTTGGACTTCGCAGCGGTATGTCGAAGCCGGCGCTTTGCAAACTAAGCCAAACCCAGATCACTCCCCCATTCTCAGAGAATTGTCTGTTGATCTTCAATCATTTTTTGACGAGCACGCGGCACTGATGAGCGTGGTCAAATATGACTACGGTCCCAACGGTATTCAAAATGGCTATAGCCAATCAATGGCAGAGATTGCGCAACATCACTTAGAATTTCAGCAATTGAACGATCTGCCTCTTGAGCGGGCTAGTTTAGAGTTAGCTGTGGCGCAAACGGTGGAAGCTTGGATGGCTGATGAGCAGGTTGAAGTTGGTGCGCGTCTGGCGAGTATTAGTCCCCGTGGTACCAAACCTGAAGGGTATCC
>PFDH01000035.1:4436-5623 GCA_002772705.1 Candidatus Pacebacteria bacterium CG10_big_fil_rev_8_21_14_0_10_44_11
CTTTGAAAAAACTAAAGATGGATTTGTGCTCCAACAATATCGCAGCTATGACCCCAATCAATACTTTCCCCAGCTGCAAGCTGAATTATTAGAGAGCTGCTCCGGCAAGTTACTTTTGGCCGCTCAACCACACACTCGCCAGGATTTGACCACCATTAATTCTTTGGTTGAAGTGCCTCCAACTTTTGACCTCAGTCAGATTGAACACCTCGTCTATGCCCACAAAAAAAAGTGGAAAGTTAACATTGATACTCAGCTGCCAAAACTGGATCTAGCTCAATACCAGGCGCTAACCAACCAAACGGTTCAGTTTTGCCTAAAGGAATTTGAACAATTACTTGAAAAAAGCGCCGACACTGAAACCACAATCAAACACTTTGACTTGTTAATTCTAACCGTCAAAGAATCAGTGACCAAGTGGACTGAGACGCATGCCCAGAATTATGAACAAATTGAGGATATCCACGAGCTGAACTTTGACCAGATCAAAGTTACTTGGCAAGCCCGTTGCGCTCAAGCCGACGGCCAACACATGACCAAAGAACAAAAATCACTGCTGAAAAAATTTGAAAATGTCACTGCCCTCAACCCCGCCTTGCCTCTCCAAAAAATGACCAGCTGGGCACACTGCATTGTTGGCTCCCCCACTTCGCTGCTGAAACTGCAAAATCCAAAGCTGATGAAGGCGTTACAACTGAACAATCTTTCCAAAGGCCAGCTGACTGAGTTTATCGGTGCAGAACGTGCTCAACTTTGGAAACAAGGACGCTGTCAACGTTGCGGATCTGAAGGCATGGTTGGCGAGTGTTCAATCTGTTTAAACTGTGAACTGGAATTAGGCGGTCAAACTCTGCCAAAAAATCTACTCCAATCGGCTCAAGATCAGTTATTAGGTTTGCTTGCTGGTGAAGAAAAAATCACTGCCCAAGCGCTGTTTGCGCAACTCTCTGAGCTAGTTTTGCGAAAAACGGTCAGCTTTGAGCAGTTACTACACGGCGACTTTATTGACCCAACCGCTACCGTTACAGCAGAGTTAGAGCCCAAGCTTAATCGGCTTTTCTTCGCCCCAAATCCACTGCATGAACTCCAACTAATAGTTGCTGAATTATCAGGAAAAGATATGGGTTCTGAACAAAATAATTCTGAACAGAAAAAGTTTAACTTTGACTCTCCCCAACCAGCTGCTT
>PFDH01000040.1:0-207 GCA_002772705.1 Candidatus Pacebacteria bacterium CG10_big_fil_rev_8_21_14_0_10_44_11
GTATTATGAAGGAGGAAATACCGGTGGGCCGTATGCTTTCCTACGCGGCGGTAGTTGGTCTGACGCTACCGCTGCAGGGGCTTTCGCTTTGTATTTGTATTTTGGCCCGGCCCGCTCAGGTTAGCTACATTGGCTTTCGGTGTGCCAGTGATCCCGTAGCCATCTTGCCCTCTGACCCCTCTCTTTCAAAAATTACCTGTCCCAGTG
>PFDH01000040.1:252-5338 GCA_002772705.1 Candidatus Pacebacteria bacterium CG10_big_fil_rev_8_21_14_0_10_44_11
GTGTCACTCTTGACGGCCAGGACTACCACTCGTTTAGTTGTCCGTACACCGGTACTGGTGCGATTGGGACGGTGTTTGATGGCTCCAGCAATGACGCACTGGTACTCAGTGGCCTGATTAACCCCGCTCCCACCACTAGTCACACCACTGGTACGGCTGATCGGCACAAAGTGATTGTCCAACACTTAGACAGTGGGAGCAACGTGATTGACTCCACCGCTACCAACATTGGCGTAATTGAAGCCGTCAAAGTCACCGCTACTGTTGCTCCCTTAATTACTTTCCGAATCATTGGTATTGGTGCCAACCAAACGGCTTGTGGGGTGCAGACTAGTGTCGCTACCACCCCAGTCACCGTGCCCTTTAATGAACTACTGATTGGCAACTTTACCTCTGCGGCTCAAAGCCTTTCAGTCTCTACTAATGCACTCAATGGCTATGCGGTCACGGCCATTGAGAATGACCAATTAGGACTCAATGGTGACGCCTGTACTGGTGATCCTACCAGTGCTACCAACACCAGCTGCATCCAAGATAGCCGGGGCGATGATGCCGCCATGAGTCACACCGCCAGTGACGACTGGAGTAGTACTGACACCAAAGGCTTTGGCTATTCATTAGATGACGCTAACACTTCTGGCACCACTCCCGCCTTTGAGTATGATGGCACTGCCGATAGCTGTGGAGGAGGCATTGACTGTTACCGGCAGTTTGCCGACTCAGAAGACTCTCAAGATCCAGTATCAATCATGAGTAACACCGACCCTTCTGACAACCACAACCTGAACGTTTGTTACAAAGCTACCATTCCTACTATTCAAGCGGCTGGCTTCTATGAAAACTACGTCACCTATACCGCTACGGCGACGTTTTGAGGTTGCATGGACTTTTATTTAACTTGTACGTACTCATACGTTGATGAACAATTGTTACCAGGCTAAATTGTCGTTTTTTATAACTAACTTGTACGTAAACTTATTTTATTTATTAACTCTACAGTTTTTTGATTCCCTTAGAACTAGTAATATATTTTTGCTTTGGAGTTCTGGGTATGTTTGGGAAAGTTAGGTCAATATAACCTGCCTCAACTAAAGGCAGCACGTGTCTTTCAAAAATTCTTCTGTTTCTATAGTCTCTGGCAACTATTCTTTTACCTCTTAGGCGTTTTTTATCGATTGGAGGCAATGGACCGGGAAAACTTAATATTTCGATTCCGTCTGGTCTAACATTTATTTCTACACAGCTCTCATGCTCATAACTTTTATGATACACAGCGTTAACCAAGGCTTCTTCAAAAGCCTCTATTGGATAATTTTGAACTCTGATTGCTTCTGCTACCTCAGAAGATTTTCTGACTTGTGTTTGAGCAATATTATTCTCAAAAAATTCTAATACGGATAAATTTAAATGATTCGACTACAACCATTTATGCAAGCTAAACGCAAGCTTGGCAAGCTACTATACCAACAAATTTGTTCTGCAAAATTTGCACAAAACCTTACCATCAACTTCTCAAAAACGGAAAATAATTAACAAATATTTTTCTAATGCTTATGCTGTTTATGATAAACAGAAAAGTTTCCACATAATTGCGCTAATTATTAATGAGGTGGCAAGCAAAACTAATTATATGGGAAATGAGAGGATAATTATCCGTAAATCTATTTTTGACCATTTCTTAAAACACGTGATAGATAAAAAGACTGGGAAAATAGACAAGAAACAATTATTTCAGTTGGTGGTAACTCTAAATGTTCCAGACGAAATTTATTATTCAAAGGAAGGTAAATTAAGATTTTTTAGAAAGGTACGAGGGAAAATAGAAAATGAAGTTATAGTTAACAAGGATTTAAAATTGCTTGATATGAGTTGTGTCTTAACTCAATTTACAAATAACTTGGATAATAAAAAGGACATGAAATATTCACGAAGACAAAAAAACACCTCTATTAAGGTGTTTTTTAATTCTGGAGGGGCGCAGTCACTATCCCTCATCTAACATGCTTTCGCAAGTGCCTGGTATTGGGTCGCGACTTCCCAGGTCTTCAGAATTACTTGTTACTATATCATTTGCCTGCAAAAAATCAATCACTAGTGTTGAGAGTTCTTTGCTACTTTTCCCACGCCCAGAATGGTACAATACTACTATTCACGCACCTTTGTGAAAGCTAGATATGGAGTTTGATAAGTTAGTGGTTTCTTTTTTGGTTGATGAAGTGGTTGGTGGCTTCTTTATTTCGGTACCGCCCGGACACGTGGCCTGCGTCTACGACCGCGGCCGTGGGGTGCTGCCCCGAGTTTGGGGTCCCGGCCTACATTTCAAAATTCCTTTTTGGCAGGTAGCTAAACTTTTTAACGCGCAAATCCTTGAGTATTCCATCAGAGAAGGCTTTAGCTTTGCTGGCAACAAAGAGGCGCTTGGCGATGAACCAATTACCACTTCCACTTTTGACGGTCAGGATATTACGGTAGAAGGCTCAGTTTTGTTCAGGATTGATCGACGTAATGCCCCAGAGCTGTGGGAAAACATTGGTGAGAACGTGGTTTCCAAGTTGGTCAGACCAACTGCCCGCAGCCGAATCGCCAGCGTATTTGCTGGTTTAGATCTTGACCAGATTAAACATAACCGCAGCCAAGTTGAAGACATGGTTAAGCAAGAGTTGAGCAACTACTTTGCCGACCGAGGCATCAATTGTGAGGGTTTCTTGCTTTCTCGAGTCAGTGTGGTCAAAGGTGACTTCAAAGAAGAGATTGTCAAAGTCGAAGAAACTGAAACTTTGGTTGAAAATGATGCTTTGTTAACACAAAACAAGTTAACTTAGAGTAAATTGTCTATACTTCCACTTTACCACAGCTTCCTGTTGACAATAATTTAGCAGTTAGTTAGACTATCTGCTTGCAAGCAGTCTTGTATAGAGATTGCTAAAATACAGGCGTCGCTTCTGTGGTATGATGCGACCTCAGCCTTGTATTTAGTACTATTTCATCTAAAGGAGAAGATATGAGCATACTCAAAGTTTCACAACTACAACCGCTTCCAGGTTATATCTTGGTTGAACCAGCCAAAATGGAAAAACAAACTGCCTCTGGCATCTATTTACCCGATTCTCACGACGAAAAACCTCAATATGGCAAAGTAATCGCCGTTGGCGGTTCAACTACAGTTGAGGGTATTGAGGTCAAAAGCCCAGTCAAAAAGGGCGATCAGGTAATCTACAAAAAATGGGGTGGTAATGAATTTAAAGTTGGTGAAATTGAGTATCAATTCCTCAAGTTTGAGGATGTCTTAGCCACAATTTCTAGTAAGTAATTCAAATTTCAAATAAAAAATAAGGAAGGAAATCTATGCCAGCAAAACAATTACTTTATGGAGACGATGCCCGTCAGAAAATGCTGATCGGAATCAACAAACTTGCCGCCGCGGTGACAACCACTTTGGGACCACGTGGACGCAACGTTGCGATCGACAAATCTTGGGGTTCACCCAGCGTCATTCATGATGGCGTCAGTGTCGCTAAAGAAATTTCTTTAGAGAACAAGTTTGAAAATATGGGTGCCCAGCTAGTCAAAGAGGCTGCCAATAAAACCAACGACGTAGCCGGTGATGGGACGACCACTGCCACGCTTTTGGCTCAGCACATGGCTAACAAAGGCATGAAGTACATTACCGCTGGGGCTAACCCAATGTTAATGAAACGAGGCATTGACACTGCCGTTGAGGCAGTAGTCAAAGAAATTCGTCGCTTAGCCAAGCCAGTCAAACAAGCCGATTGGGAGAAAGTTGCCACTATTTCCGCTCAAAATGAACTGATTGGCGCCAAGGTGGCCGAGGCTTTGAAACTAGTTGGTAAGGATGGCGTGGTTGAAGTCGAAGAAGGTAAGACTATGGACATCACCATTGATCACAAACAGGGCATGGTGCTTGATAAAGGCTATGCTTCGCCCTATTTTGTGACTGATGCTGACTCAATGGAAGCTGAAATCAAGAATCCCTACATTTTAGTGACGGATCAAAAAATCTCCAGCATTCAGGATTTACTGCCAATGCTTGAGAACTTTATGAAAGTAAGCAAAGATCTGGTGGTCATTGCTGATGACGTGGATGGTGAAGCGCTCACTACCCTGGTGGTGAACAAGTTGCGCGGCACTTTTAACGTTTTGGCAATTAAGGCTCCGGGCTTTGGCGATCGCAAAAAAGAGATGTTGCAAGACATTGCGGTGTTAACTGGCGCCAACTTGGTTTCGAGTGAAACCGGCAAACAACTCAAAGACACCAGCGTTGAGGATTTGGGTAGAGCTGACACGGTTCGTGCTAACAAAGACGAGACGGTGGTCGTGGGTGGTAAGGGTTCAAAAAATGATATTAACGCTCGCATTGCTCAAATTGAAGCTCAAATTGACAAGAGCACTTCTGACTTTGACAAAGAAAAGTTGGTGGAGCGCAAAGCCAAGTTGACCGGTGGTGTAGCTGTGATCCAGGTCGGAGCTTCAACTGAAATGGAGATGAAGAACCTGCAAGAGCGAGTCAAAGATGCTAAAGAAGCGTTGAAAGCGGCGATTGATGAAGGCATCATCCCAGGTGGAGGAGTCACCTTTATCCAAGCTGGTAAAGTCTTGGCCAATGTCACCGCCAAAGACAAAGACGAGCAAATGGGGATCGATCTGATTAAAGAGGTGGTCGAAGAACCATTACGGATGTTGGCTCAGAACTCTGGTGCCAACGAGGGCGAGGTTGTCTACAAGATTAAAGAGAAAGATGACCCAAGCTGGGGTTACGACGTGATGTCAGGCAAGTTTGGTGATATGGTCAAAGCTGGCGTCATCGAGCCAGCCAAAGTTGAGATCGCTGCTCTGCAGAACGCGGCTTCAGTCGCGTCAATGATTTTGACCACCGAGTGTCTGGTTACCGACATTCCAGAAGAGAAAAAGCCAATGCCGGGTGGTCCTGATATGGGCGGCATGATGTAGGCTGAGAGTTTGGTTAGAAACGACGATTGAGGAATTGAAAGCGCCTCCGCGTAAGCGGGGGCGCTGTTTGTTTAGAGCAATTGGCTTTCCTCATCTTGAGAGCTAAATGAGCAGGCAA
>PFDH01000039.1:0-1920 GCA_002772705.1 Candidatus Pacebacteria bacterium CG10_big_fil_rev_8_21_14_0_10_44_11
AAAATGGCATTATCGCCATCATGTTAAACGACGACGACGAGTTGGTCTGGGGCAGAGTCACCTCTGGCAAAGACGACATCATGCTGATCACCCACGAGGGCAAGTGTATTCGTTTTTCTGAAGCAGAAGTCAAGAGTTCTCAGCGCGACACCAAAGGCGTCAAAGGCATCACTCTGCGCGGTGGCGACACCGTGATTGGCGTTGAGTCAATTTCGGCCGAAGAACAAGCCAGCAAAGTCAACCAGTTATTAGTGATCACCGAAAAAGGGATGGGCAAGCGAACGTTGTTTAGCCAGTACCCAGTCCAAAAGCGCTCGGGCATGGGCGTCAAGGTTTCTGATGTCACCAAACGCACTGGCCTCATCGCTGCCGCCCGCAAAGTCACACCAGAACACAAGGACGTGGTGATTTCTTCTTTGAACGGCCAAACCATTAAGTTGCCGCTGACAAAAAACTCGATTCCCCAGCTAACGCGGCCAACCCAAGGTGTGATCCTGATGCGGCTGAAGGGGACTGATAAAGTGGTGGCAGTAACCCTGACTTACGAGCAAGACAAAATTGACCAGGAGTAGAGATTTCTTCAATCCTTATTTTATTCCCTCACAAAAGCAATTAACGTGCCGATTGAAGAGTATTTGAGTTACCCACATTGATGATGAAATAAGTTTCTTTCTTAGAACCTGTCTGACAAGTCCCTTTCGTTATGAAAGGCAGTCAGATTCGAGCAAAAAAGTGTTTAGCACGACGAAAGAGCCCTCGCGAGGGCTTCTAGGAGTGATGAATCATCTTTTTTGCCGAACTCTGCTGACTTGCAATAGAATGCGACTTGTCAGACAGGTTCTTAAACGAGGTAGCTCAACTAAGCAGGGAGGAGGCGCCATGCGTCTCTTCAAGAGGCATGTGTTACATTGCTTGTTGCTTTCAGCTTTTTTTTCTGCCTATACTTACCTTGCATGCAGAGGGTCTTGTTATTTTTTTCAGTGTTGGCTTGTTTTGGAATTCTTGCCGGTGCAGTGTCGTACCTTAAGCTACTGCCAATGCACGAGGTTGAGGCGGCACAGAATACGGTGACTTGTCAAACAGGGTTCGACAGGCCTTTGTTGTTTGGAGTCAATATTCCATTATCCGCATCAGCTTCACAAAGAGTTAAACAAGTTGGAGGCACAGTCACGAGAATTGGCTTTAATTGGGACGTAATGCAACCCAATCGGGATGAAACAAAGCTCGATTACATGGATGGATTGATAGCCACTGCCCAAACGCAAGGATTAGTGATGGTTGGTTTAATTAGTGGTACCCCACAGTGGGCGAGCAATAATACATCATTACCTCCATATAAAGCCTTTCCAAAAAAAGCAGAACTAGAAACATATAAAAGTTTTGTCAAGCAATTAGTTAATAGCAAGAAAGACAAAATTAAATATTGGGCATTTTGGAACGAACCCAACGGTTGCGGGTCAAGCAATAGTGACTGCAGTTATACAAATGGTGCGATGGACGAGTATATTTATTGGCTCAACGCGACGTATGACGCAGTGAAAGAGACAGATTCTACAGCTCAGGTGGTTGGGGGCGAGCTTGATTATTGGCGACAAGTACCAGATCAAGTTAATTACATGACAAATCACAATGCGAAATTTGATATTTTAGCAATCCATCCATATGACAAAGATAACAACGGAATTGACTTCAACGGAATTAAATCAGCTTATGAGCGATCCGGAAACAAACCAGTTTGGCTTTCTGAATATGGGTGGGGTGGCAATGACACTTCAGACACAAGAGAAGATGCGGCAAAGTGGATAAAGCAAACTCTAGATACTCTATCGACAAATGAATACAGTTTTGTCAAAGCTGCCATGTATCATGAGATTTTTGATTATGATAATGGAGATCAGGGGTTAACAGATAAAAACCCTA
>PFDH01000039.1:1944-2939 GCA_002772705.1 Candidatus Pacebacteria bacterium CG10_big_fil_rev_8_21_14_0_10_44_11
TTGGCACCGGCACTGCCGGAACCACCCCTCCCGCTGCCGCCGGTGGTAACAACATCACCGTCCGCACCTATTTTGCCGCCAGCGCCCAAACAGAGCGGCCAAAGATTGCCCTCTATCTTAACAATGCTGCTGGCTTTATTTCAGCCACTAGCGCCAACGATCCGGCACCTAATGATACACTGCCCTGTGATGGATCAGTCGCTGGACCGACTTCAAAATGTGGCGGCCTCAATTTATATAATGAGAAACTAATCGAAGACTTTGAAGTAACCACTGACACCTATGTTAAAGACGTTGTTATTCCAGCCGACAAATTAGTTTATCTAACTGGCGATGGCCTTGGCTTTACCAAACTCAGCTATGTTTTTCATAACCGAAATAACAACGCCATCGCCGTCACTAAAATTGAGTTTTACGCACCAGACGGAAAATTGATCTTAACCTATGCACCTCAAAAGGGTAGTCAACAATATACCGTATCGCCAAATCAGGGTACAAGAGCTCTGGAAAAGTTTTACTTTGATCTAGGAGATGTTAGTAACTCGAGCAGTGATAATTATGGTATGGTCAGGGCCTTTGATAAAGTTTCAATACAACCCAAAAATGATAATGATGATTACTGGACACTTTCTGGCGAGGGCTCATTCAATATGGTTTCGGTGGGCGTCCACAAAGCCATTGTTAATGCCTTCGGGGGACTTAACGAACCAGCCTGCGTAGTTGCCAGCAATGATATTGGCGGCTTGCTTCTTAAGCGAAATATTCCGGTAACTTTGTCAGCTGTTGCTAACGTCCCACTGAAGAATACTCGATTTAGTTTTTACAACTCTGATAACAGAGATCCCGGCAACAACAACTCACCTAAAGCTTTTTGTGTGCAAGGTGCTCAATCTCAGGCTGGCGATGGCTGTCCAACAGGCTCAGGGCAATTTGTGGTAGACGTTAAACCTTCAGTCAGCGGCACTGGCGCTGTTCAAACTACTGATTGGTTTCTG
>PFDH01000039.1:2992-7107 GCA_002772705.1 Candidatus Pacebacteria bacterium CG10_big_fil_rev_8_21_14_0_10_44_11
TCGTTTGCTCCCATACGACCCAGAAACGTTTGGCACTTCATCTTCAATTAGCTGGAATTTTTCTTCATATCTGACTGGCATCAACATTGGCAGTTTCAGACCGACTGCCGAAATTGATGCTCAAGACACCTATTATGGCGTAGTGGCGAGTAGAACTGTGGACAAACGATTAACGATGGAAATCTGGCGCAACAATCAAATGTGGACCACTACCGTTGGCTTTGTTCCCATTGGTAGCTATGTAGACTGGGGAACAGCAACACCCTGGACTAAAGCAATAGATCTAAGTGAGAATTCAGATGATTTGCCAGGCAATGGCCAAGTGACGGCCACAGGTAGCTTCATGATTGGAACTGATCGGTTGTGGCAATTGTATTGGCGTGGCTCCGAAGAATGGGTCCGGTCGGTAGCGTATGGCGCAGATGGCAAACCTAATTTTGCCGCCGCTAATCAGCTGCCAAACAAGGGCTATACATTTAATCGGAACACTTCAAGTTTACCTGGGTCTCCTTCCAAGGTTCAGGCGATTTCGTTTATGCCCATGGCCGGACGTAGGATTCAAGAACAAATCTGGATCAATAACAAGCTGTACAAGCGAACAATCTCTCAGGGACCAATAGATATTCTTAGCGTTGACTTTGCCCATGCCTCCAGTTACGAAGGGCCTCTTGATTATGGAGCAGCTGACTCCAACCAAAATGCATCTGCGCTGGTTGCCTATAACACCATTAATCAAAAAGACACGCTGACTAACAAAATGCCAGTTCACCTACAGGTCAACGCTACTTTCACCACCGCCAATGATAAACAAATCGGCAATCAAGGTGCCTGCGTCACCTGGTTTACTATTGATAAATCAATTGAGGGTGACGTTAATGGCGACTGTGTAAATGATATTTATGACTACAACGTGCTACTAGAAAACTACGAAACCGAGAATTGCCAGTACAACATCGCTGGCCCTAATGGGTGTCGCATTGATACATACGACGTTGATTACTTAAAAAGTAAGTTTGGACAGAGCTGTCCGTTAATGTACTAAGACTATATTCTATGAACGTATTGAACAATCAACGACCGGCGACAATTCCTGATGGCCCTTTAGCATTCAAAAAGCCGTTCCATCGTCGACTCAAAATTCCAATTCTTGCTCAAGTTTCCGGACTCCTCTTTTTGTTACTAATCAGTGCTGGCTTATTAACTGTCCGCCAACTAAGTCTGACATCTCAAGATGTGAAAACTCTAGCAGCTGCTGAAACAGTGAAACTGACGTTAGAGCCAGCAACAAGTACATTGGAGTTTGGTCAGGAAAAAGAGTATAAAATTATGGCCGAAACAAATCCCGTTGATTTAAAAGTATCTGCGGCAGATTTAGTTGTGCTGAGGATTCAAAATGATTTGATCGAAATAGTAGACATAACACCAACTACGCGTTTGCCGGTTGTTTTGCGTAGTTTTCAAGCAGACATACCAGGCGTTCGCGGGTCGATCGTTCTTGGAGCAACGCCTAAGAACGAGTTTAAAGGTAAAGACTACATCGCAACAGTTAAAGTACGGGCAAAAGATAAAGCGGGAACAGCTCGGCTGACCATGATAAATGGAGGCTCACAGGTAGCAGCTTTTGGTAACAGCAACAACGTTTATGACAATACAGGTAGTTCGATTGCCATTACCGTTAATGCCCCCGTTACGCCACCTACAACTGTTTGTTGGAACTATGTGATTGGCAGTGGCAACAATCTCAACTGGCCCAACGCCTGCAAGGGAATACCAAAAACAGCAGAATTGGTTTGTGCAGAAGTGATAACCCCATTAGCTGCTGACGAAAAAACCGCTTACAGCGCCTGGATTGCAGCCGGGTCACCCGTCCCAGAAATTTGTAAAGTGTCGCCCCCACCAGTTCCTACCGATCCAAAACTGAGTCTAAAGTTTAGAATCCAAGGGGTGACAAAAGCCGGCATTGTTAAGACCGCCGACGTTACTATTCGATATCATCAAAAAAACTCAGCGGAACTGTTCAGTAAGACCTTTCCTCTGACCCTTACCAGTCAAGATGATGGTACTTTTGGCACCACCGCACCAATTGCATTAACCGCTATTCACCCAGAGATGATTGATCAACTCAACAATAAAGGCGTCGACATTCTAGTTAAGACACCGACTACGTTGAGAAAAAAATTGGGCACGATCGCTTATCCACCAACAGATGGTTCGAACACGTTAGTTGGTAATTTCAACACTCAAGACATGAAATTGATGGTTGGTGACTTTGATCGATCGCATACGCCTCATGAACAAGAAAACTATCTTCGAGGCTCAGATATCGGCAGAATGGTCTCAAAACTTACAGACCTCTCAATTCCGGCCACAGGAGAATATGCAGATCTTGATATTAATCACGATGGATTCTTTAGAGGCAATGACATCGGATTAATTGTTGGAAATTTAACTGATATCTCAATCTCAGGAGATTCAATATGAAACTTAAACCTGCCCGAGAAACTCTAATACTTCTGTCAATTTTCGCTGTTACAATTATTGTCGTTTTTGCAGGCGCCTTACTCTACAAATTCAATGGTAATGCCAATATTCCAAATCAAGAACAATCAGAAAACATAAGCCCTCAAGTTATGCCTCCGACAGCTCGACTAGTATTTAAACCTACCGAAAAAACAAATGAATACCAATTCATTGTCAAAGATTTGACAGCCCCAGTAACTAGTATCGCCTTTCAACTTATGCCACTCAGCAAATCAGACGTGTTTGTTAGCAAAAATCTAAAACTCAATCAAAATCTAGATAATTGGACCGTTGCTGTTAATAAAGTTGAGACTGCTGATTCCAGTTCAGTTTTGTCAGTTTCAATTATCAATTTGGCCATAGAAAATCACACATCAGAAGAAGAAATTATTCTGGGCACAATTAAGTTAGATCCCAATTACTCTCCTGAGCAAATGCAAATTAACCCTGAAGAAAGCTTTGTCACTTACAACACTATCGAAGAACCAATTGAATTAAAGTTGGACTTAACTACTAACTGAGGAAAGTTACTAGAACATGCAAAATTTGTTGAAAAGTAAATCAGTTCTTTACAGCATAATCGGCGTGGTTGTGCTAGTGGCTGGAATTGTTGTTGCTTTACAGCTATTACCACAACAGCAAGACACCAGACAAAAGGCCGCTGTTCCTGGTGGAGCAGCTAAAATGGTTGTCTCCCCGGCGTCTCTTTCTGTTGTTACAGGGGAAACAAAACCTGTCAAAGTTAGTTTTACAACAGGTGGAAAGAATGTCACTAATATTTCTGTTTATTTGAAGTACACTTTCACTGCCAGTAACCAAGTGGTTAATCTGGAAAACTTAACAATATCTCCTGATTTTCAAGCTTTAGGGTTTTCTTGTAGTCCAAAAATAATTGAAACAATCAATAATTTGACATCTATTAAAGTTGTCTGTCGGCCAGGGGGGGGAGGCTATACAGCTAGTACTCCGTCTCAACAAATCGACATGTTTAGTTTTTCAGTCAAAGGTTTGAAAGCTGGTTCAGCTTCAGTTGTTTTTGATCAAACGTTGACCACTATTGATGAGTCTACCGCAGGCGCAGATGATACGTCTGACGTTCTCGACATTCCCTCAAACCTGACTGTCACCGTCACCGGAGCTAGCGCTGCCACCCCAACGCCTACACCTACTCCAACACCCACACCCACCCCGGTACCAACTCCAGATGGGGGTTCTTCAACCACCACCAAGTCGCTCAGCCTCGCCCTCTCAGACTTTGGTTGCGGAGGCAGCACTTTTAAAGCCAAAGCCACGGCCAAAGATAACTCGGTCAATGCCTCTGGGGTTACCATCACATTCACTTACAATGGTGAAACCAAATCCGGTTCAACCAATTCTAGCGGCGAAGCTGAAGTTACGCTTAACCGAGCGGGGAGCGACAAAGAAATTAAAGCTGAAGCCGGTGGCTATCCCTCATCTTCAAAAACAGCCGCCTTGCCAACTGGCTGTTCAAGTAACCCAACTGCTACTCCTACGCCAACCCCATCCACTACCGCTTCTTGTAACCAAAGTTGTGACGCCAGTCGAAGTTGCCAATCAGGCCTAACTTGCACCGG
>PFDH01000039.1:7128-8191 GCA_002772705.1 Candidatus Pacebacteria bacterium CG10_big_fil_rev_8_21_14_0_10_44_11
CTGCCCAAACAGGGGACACCACGTTGCCCGAAACCGGCTTTGATCAGACGCTGGCGATGTCAGTTTTAGGACTGATTTTCCTGCTAGGTGGCGGACAGTTGTTACTCAGCCTGCGCAAATCTTCAACCAAGACAGACGAAACCTAACCTCAACTTAACTGAGTGAAGTAAACTTTAAAAAGGAGGGTGGACCTGAGGGGATTCGAACCCCTGACCTTCTGTATGCCATACAGACGCGCTAACCAGCTGCGCTACAGGCCCTCATTTTCGCCAACTTTTCACTGACGACCGTTTATTGTACCATTTGCACAACTGAGAAAAAAGATTCCGCTCACCTCGCCACATCTATCTATTAATTTACACTTTGATAGTCTTTAAGTTCTTTCTTATGCTTAAGGGATGGTTTGTACTGGAAATCAGCAAGTAGATCAATAGGTAAATTACTATTTCAAAGAATATCAGCAAAACAATATTTGAAAAGACGAACTAACTGGCGACTCTGTTGGCTGATACGTTATCAATGCGTAGAACTCTACCAAAAATCTCTCAACAAAATATATTGATATGTCAATCCTTTACTCGAGTAGCAGATATTAGCAGTCTCGAATAGACTCTGCCAATTTGACTACCTCAAGTTGACCGACCCAAACCTTACCAATCCGAGTGAAATTGCTGATGAACTTTCTTGAGCTGAGGCCTGGTGACGTGAGTATAGATCTGAGTGGTGGCAATACTTTTATGACCGAGCATCTCTTGCACATCGCGCAGGCCGGCACCATTGTTTAACAAGTCGGTAGCAAAGCTGTGTCGGACACCATGAGGACTAATTTTAATTGGCAGGTGTGCCTTCCGGCAATACTTATCAACCAAGCGCTGCACACTGCGAGTAGTTAGCCGCATTGCTTCGCCATCAGAAGTTGGATCTTCAAGCTGACCGGCAAACCGAATAAAGACCGGCTGCCAATGATCGGTTCGGCTAGCCAGCCACTTCTGCACCCAATCCGACGCTCGTTCACTCAAGAACACTACCCGCGGCCGGCGGCCTTTGCCAATCACCCCAAACT
>PFDH01000036.1:0-168 GCA_002772705.1 Candidatus Pacebacteria bacterium CG10_big_fil_rev_8_21_14_0_10_44_11
ACCGGCTTAAAAAAGTTAGAGTATCGAGGCTACGACAGCTGGGGAGTGGCCTACCAAACTGGCAACAAACTCCAAGTAACCAAACAGATTGGCAAAATTGGTGACGCAACTTTGAGAGCGCTTGACTCAACTCTGGCGATCGGTCACACCCGTTGGGCTACTCACGGC
>PFDH01000036.1:184-5091 GCA_002772705.1 Candidatus Pacebacteria bacterium CG10_big_fil_rev_8_21_14_0_10_44_11
ACGCTCATCCTCATCTGAACCCCAACCAAACCCTGGCGGTCGTACACAATGGCATCGTTGAAAATTATTCAGAACTCAAGCAAACCCTTGACGAGTACCCGTTCAAATCAGAAACTGACACCGAAGTTATTACTGCCCTGCTCGACAAAAACCTAAAGTCCAATTCCCTTAAGAAAGCGTTAATTCTCACCACCCAAACTTTGAAGGGTCTTAATGGTGTAGTTGTCGCTCACGCCCCCACCCGACAAATTGCCGCCATCAGAAACGGCTCACCGCTGGTGATTGGCAAAACCGAGGCCGGTTTCTACTTGGCCAGCGACACCACTGCCTTGGCAGGTATTGCCAAGCAAATAGTTTTCCTAGCAGAGGGAGAGTTGGCGCTGCTCAGTCAGGAGTACATTTCTCTTACCAATTTTGAAGGTCAACCAATAGTAATTAACTGGCAACCACTGCAACTGAGTGCAGAAGCCGTGAATAAGGGAAGGTTTCCTCATTTCATGATCAAAGAAATCTCTGAGCAGCCAGCAGTGCTAGGCAAAGTTTTAAGCGACCAGGCGGAACTGCTGGTTTTTCAACAAAAAATTGCCGGCAACAAATTGATTTTGGTTGGCTGCGGCACGGCTTACCACGCCTGTCTGGCTGCCAGTTACTACTTTGCCCAGCTTGGTGGAACCTGGGTGCAAGCCTTTAGCGCCAGTGAGTTTAAGCTTTGGCGAAATATGATTGATGATTCAATGCATGTTTTATTTGTATCGCAAAGTGGTGAAACCATTGATATCATTGAGCACGCCCAGTGGTTACACCAACATGAACAGACATTTTCGGCCCTGGTCAATCGGATTGACTCATCGCTTAGTCGCTTGGCCAGCCAAACTCTGTCGCTGGGCGCTGGACCAGAAATTTGTGTCTTGGCTACAAAGTCGTTTACGGCGCAGCTGGCCACGTTTTTGTTGTTGGCTACACCCCAACCCAAAGCGATGCAGATCAAGCGGCAATTGCAGCAATTAATCGAGGCGCTCCCGCGCGTTATTGGGCGCACATACTGTGAGCAGCACCTTGAGCCGTTAGTCCCAGTTTTGCAAACAAACAAGAATTTGTTTGTGATTGGCAAACAAGATTGTTACCCATTAGCACTCGAGGCAGCCCTGAAAATAAAAGAGTCGACGTATCTGCACATGGAGGGCTTTGCTGCGGGCGAGTTAAAACACGGCGTCTTGGCACTAATTGAAACTGGGACGCCAGTTTTTGTCTTGGTGCCAGATTCTGTAGCAGCAGAAGAAATCTTGGCCAGCGCGCAAGAGGCCAAAGCCCGTGGAGCGTTTTTGGTTGGCGTGGGACCAGTTAATAAACTTGATCAACAGTTGTTTGATCTGGTGTTACCAACGCCGGCGTTGGGGTTGGCAACGGGGATTATTCAAAGCGTTATTTTTCAGCTAATCGCCTACTACACAACGGTGGTGCTAGGCAACGATCCGGATAAACCCAGAAATTTGGCAAAATCGGTAACGGTGAAATAAAACATGAATCAATAACTTTGATTCATGTAGATCATGATATAGTAAGTCGTGAAATCATTTTCATTACAAATGAGAACAAAGATTGCTCTGGTTTTTTTATTTTTACAGATAGCAGCTTTTAGCTTTTTCATCTTTTCACCTACAACCTGCTACAGCACGAGCAATCTACTTTGCATTGTTCTCGGTTGGATAGTAGTACCAGCTGAACTGATGATGTGGTTAACTACTGAGTTGTTAACAATTACAGGTACCAGCAATCTATTTGCAATACCATTTCCTTATATTTTTGGCTATTTGCCTATCTTTTTTTATTTTTTCCTAGTATCCCTCATGATTTATGGTGTAGGTTATGGTATCCAAAAATTGAAAAAGTCAAACAAGCTTTTGAGAAACAAAAAAAATACAATTTAGAAAATTATTCTTCCAGCTTGTAGGCCACAATCACGTCGCCCACTTGGAAATCTAAACGGCGGTTTTTGAAGGTCATGCCACCTTCGTTTTTGGCTTTAATTGATTGAATTTCTTCTTTGCCGTGCATCATTGATTTAATGACTGGATTGGCAATAATTTCGTCAGCGCGTTTAAGGTGCAGCAAGTCGTTGCGCTTCATCTCGCCGGTTTTAACTTTGACGCCAGCAATTTTCTCACCCCGCATTTCAAAAATTTGCATAATTTCCGCTTCGCCGATCACGATTTCATCAATGGTGCTGTCCATCAACTTAAGCATTTGTTTTTGCAGATCTTCGATCAAAGTGTAAATCACATCGTACTGTTTGATGCGGACACCGTGATCTTTGGCCAACTGTTTAACGTTACGAGGAACTTGAGTATTAAAAGCAATAATCAGGGCGCTACCAGGCTCAGCCAGATCGACGTCGCCGTCGGTGACTTGACCAAGACCGGCAAACAGCAAATCAACGCTGTCGTAGTCTAGGGTTTGGACAATCGCCTCGAGTGTGCCTTGAACATCAGCTCTGATGATCAGTTTTAGTTTGGGTTTTTCTTCAAAAACTTGAGAAAAATCAAAATCGGCAAATTGATCGGCTGCAGGTGTTTCAGTTTTTTCGGCTTTGATTTCTTCTGCTGCCTCAACCTTGGCCGCATACTCAGCCGTTGCATCTTTAACAATTTCACCAATGTTGGGAACATCTTTAAAACCAATAATCTCAGCAGGAGAACCAGGTGTTACCCCTCGCAAAGCTTTGCCATGTTCGTTAGTCAACATCCTAATTCGGCCAGAAGCAGTTTGGGTGTAGACGTCCTGGCGAGGCTTAAGCGTGCCCTGTTGCACAATGACACTGGCTACCGATCCCCGACGCGGATCCTTGAAAGATTCAATCACCACTGCTTCTAAAGCGGCTTCAGGGTCAGCCTTGTAATCTTGTAGCTCCGCAATCAGACCCAGAGTTTCTAAGAGCTTGTCAACACCGACGCCAGTTTTGGCTGATAATTCAACCACTTCAATGTCACCACCAAAGCCACTGACCAGAATACCATTTTCGGCTAATTGGCCTTTGACGACGTCAATGTGAATATCGGGTAAATCAATTTTGTTGATGGCAACCACAGTTTGCACCTTGGCTGACTGAATGTGGCGGATAGACTCGATGGTCTGAGGTTTAACCCCATCATTGGCGGCCACCACCAAGACCACAATATCGGTGAGTTGAGCTCCGCGCTCACGCATTTTGTTGAAGGCGGCATGGCCTGGAGTATCAATAAAAGTTAATTTTTTGCCTTTGTACTCAACCTGATAGGCACCGATATGCTGGGTGATACCACCGGACTCTTTGGCTGCTACCTGCGATTGACGAATATAATCTAATAAAGTGGTCTTGCCGTGGTCGACATGACCCATAATGGTAATTACTGGTGGTCTTGATTGCAAAGCCATTTATTCTTCCTTTTTCACTTCTGGTTTGATTAACTTGCCAGCCTCAGATCTGGGATGAGTTCGTTCGTACTCAGCTTGCTCGGTGTCAAAGGCTTCAACTTTATCGGCCAAAATTTTCTTTTGGTCATCACTAATCTCAAACTGCTGCCACTTATCTTTGAAGCGAGAAAGGTCGGTGAGGGTAGTTAATTTGTGTTCTACCAAAAGCGCGCGAGTGGCTTCGTCAATCCCTTTGAAGGTATCAATTTCGTACTCTTCCTGACCAGTGACGTGAGATTTAACAGCGCCACCGGCTGATTTGATGGTAATTTTGAGACCAGTTAGTTTGGCAGCCAAACGGACATTTTGTCCACCTCGACCGATTGCCAATGACAGTTGATCGTCTGGAGCGGTCACCACCGCAGTGTTGTTGGGGTTCAACTCAATAGTCAAGTTCTCGGCTGGTGCTAAAGCAGCCTGAAGTAGTAGTTTTAGATCTTCTGAGTAGGGAATAATATCGAGCTTTTCGTTGTTGAGTTCTCGGATCACTTCTTGCACCCGCACTCCCCGTTGACCGACACATGAACCAACGGGATCAACGCCTTCTTGGGTAGACTTGACGGCCAGTTTGGTTCTGACACCAGCTTCTCTGGCAATCAGCTCAATTTTGACCGCGCCAGAAGACACTTCTGGCACTTCTCGTTCAAAAAGTTTGGCCACCAATTGTTTGTCGGAGCGAGAAACAACTACCTGTTTGCCCTTGTGCGTATCGCGAATTTCTTTGACCAAAACTGAAATTCGATTGTTCATGCGGTAAAACTCGCCGCGCATTTGCTCTTCTGGCGGCATGTAACCTTGACCGCGACCAATGTCTAGAATCACGATTCGGCCGTCCATGCGCAAAATTTGAGCGGTCAGCACTTCGCCAATCCGATCGGTGTACTCGGTAATAATCTGGTCTTTTTCTGATTCTCTAATTTTTTGAAGGATAACCTGTTTGGCGGTTTGAGCGGCAATTCGGCCAAAGCCGGCCGGAGTAACATCTTCGGCTTTCGTTTCATCCCACTTGGTTGCCTCAAGCGTTTCCTCATTCATTTCTAATACCGGCGCCTTGATAATTTTGGATTCGCCGCTGGATTCGTCTAAATTGGTGTAGTAGTGCCATCCCTCATCTAAGGGGCCATACTGTTTGCGATACGCCGAAACTAAAGCTTGGCGAATGGCTTCATAAATTGATTCAACCGGAATCTTGCGCTCATTGGCAATTTGATTGATTGCAGCGGCAAACTCGGTACGTACCATTTTGGCGTTTGAAACATCTGACATAAAGGCTTTCTTTGATTCTTACCACTACTCGCTGAGCGGGACCAAGAGTCTGTTTGATAAGTCCCTTTCGTTATGAAAGGCTGTTAGGTTTGAGTAAATAGACTCTTGTTAACAAAAAGAGGCTCGATCTCCGGCCCCTTCCTAACAACACAAGCTAAATTATACACCTTGTGTAGGGGCGGCGCAAGTCA
>PFDH01000036.1:5141-6902 GCA_002772705.1 Candidatus Pacebacteria bacterium CG10_big_fil_rev_8_21_14_0_10_44_11
CTTTTGCCATGCTTAGATTAGAGGCACCTCCAACAGTTGCTACTCCATCACTTGAAAAGTATTTCTCGGCTTGGCTGCATGGACAAGAAACTCAGTTGTTTTTGACCACAGCAGGTCAAGTTGAACCGTTGCTAATACGAACACTCAAATTAGCCAACGGTCAAGACGTTTTTACGGCTCTAAACCAACAAAAACGCAGTGCCATTATTACCTTTGCTGACCCAGAGCGATCATCCATTCGCGGCAAAAAGTTATCCGCTCTACGCCCCAATGGTTCGCTCGTCTTGAAATCGACTGAAAAAAACGGAGATTTTTTACTTCCGGCCGATACACCAATTATTCTATATCTTGGTAAAGCACCAAATGACTACTTTGGCAAAGATGATAACTTACAACTCAACTCGACTTAGCTCTTCTAAAACCCGTTTCTGCTCTCTACTTAGTTTCTCTGGCACCTCAACAATCAGCCGCACATACAAATCGCCTTTGCCACCTGAGCGTAAATGAGGCACCCCTTCACCCCGCAGTCGTACTAAGGTGTGAGAAGCAGTTCCCGCCCGGACTTTTAACTTTAACTTTGACTCAATCGTGTCCACTTGGGTCACTCCACCCAAAGCCGCCAGACTAAACGAGATCGGGTGATCAACAAACAAATCGGCGCCATCCCGACGATAGTGTGGGTGGGTTCTGACGTTGATGGTGACGTCAAAATCATCAAATCTAATCCGGGTGCCATCGTTAGCGCCGGCCGGGACTTTAATAGTTTTTTTCTTGCCTTCAATCGAAACATCCTTGGTGGTACCCTTGACCGCCTCCATAAAATCAATGGTCATTGAGTAGCGGGGTCTAGCTGCCCGGCCAAATCCGCCGCCGGCAAAGCCGCCTCCAAAAAACTGTTCAAAAATTTCAAACGGATCACCAAAATCATACTCCTGATTGGCGTTGCCACCAGTGCTGTAGGTGTAAGTAAATGGGCCTTGTCGGAAACCACCGGTAAACGGGTTGCCACCCATGCCGCTGGCGGGATCAAAAGCGGCATGACCAAACTGGTCGTAGTTGCGACGTTTTTCAGGGTTACTCAACACTTGATAGGCCTCATTAATTTCTTTAAACTTGGCCTCAGCCTCGGCTTTGTTATTGGGATTCTTGTCTGGATGCCACTTGAGCGCCATTTTTCTGTACGCCGACTTTATCTCGGCTTCAGCAGCAGATTTTGTTAGACCTAAAATTTCGTAGTAATCTCTTTTTGTTGTCATAAACTTAATGAAAAATGTTTCTGAAAGACGTTTGGCACCTTCTCCAAACTTAATTGAGCTACCTCCTCACCCAAAGCAAATTATTGCAAACCTGCTGTCGGTAACTCAAATACTTTCTGAAACATTTTTCATTACCTTTGTTGAATCAATCTATGCCTTAAATAGACTTTCATTCTATCATTCATTCACTAACTTGTTAAGCACTCTATTTATTTGACTGCTAAACTTTGCGCAAACATACTTATGGAAGTAAACGGTACTTAATAATTGTCCAAAGCGCACCCAGCCCATCCCGGTACCAATTGATTTTCTTGCCTTCAGAAAAGTCCCGACCGACATAGCTGATCGGTACTTCATAGATTTTGAATCCCTGCTTGAGTAATTTACAGGTAATTTCTGGTTCGATGTCAAAAAAGTTGGCGCTTAACCGCAACTGTCTAAAAACTTTGGTCGGTATCACTTTATAACAACTTTCCATGTCGGAGAGGGTGGTGTTGTAGAGAAT
>PFDH01000050.1 GCA_002772705.1 Candidatus Pacebacteria bacterium CG10_big_fil_rev_8_21_14_0_10_44_11
GTCAAGATTTAGCGCAAAAGTATAGTATTTTGAGTATTCCCACGGTGATGGTCTTTAAAAAAGGTCAACCGATTGGTCAACCCCTAATTGGTTTTCGCGGCAAGGAGGGCTATATCCAGCTGTTAGAAACAGCGCTCAAAGCGGAGTAAGGACACTGAAGAGTGATGTAGGCTGGTAGTGGCTGGCCACGCAGAAAGGTGAACATGGAAGCGGTAAAAGTTGTCATTATTGGTTCTGGTCCCGCCGGTTACACGGCGGCAATTTACAGCTCTCGGGCGCAACTCAAGCCCGTGTTGTTTGCCGGTCCCAAAGCCGGTGGCCAACTGATGCTCACTGCTGAAATTGAAAACTTTCCAGGGTTTAAAGAGGGAATAAACGGTCCCGATCTGATGATCCAGATGATGGAACAGGCTCAGCGCTTTGGTACCGTTTTAAAGGACGATTTTGTAACGGCGGTGGATTTTTCGGTCAGGCCGTTCAAGATTTGGACCACTGTCCCCGAGGGGGTAATTCCAGAAGATCTGCTGATTCAGTCTCCGCCAGAAAAGTATACCGAAGTTCGCCAACAGATCATCCAAACTGAGCCAACCATGACCGCTGAGTCAGTCTTGATTGCTACCGGCGCCACGGCACTGATGCTCAAAGTGCCAGGTGAAGAAAAGCTAATCGGCAAGGGTGTCAGCACTTGTGCCGTTTGCGACGCTGCCTTTTACAAAGACAAAGTCACCTACGTGATTGGGGGTGGCGACAGCGCCATGGAAGATTCGTTAGCGCTGACCAAGTTTGCCAAGTCGGTGACGATTGTTCATCGTCGAGACGCGTTTAAGGCTAGCAAAATCATGCAAGAACGAGTTCTCAGCAATCCCAAAGTCAACGTGCTCTGGAACTCTGCCGTCGACGCAATTCTTGGCGACACCAAAGTCACCGGCATTAAAGTTACCACTAATGGCACAACTCAAGAGTTGCCAGCCGAGGGCATTTTTGTTGCCATTGGTCACAAGCCGGTTACGCAGTTATTTGCCAACCAAATCCAGCTGGATGATCACGGCTACATTGTCACTCGTCAAAGTTTGTCAAAGCTGGGTGTAGAAGCGGCTCAGGCAGCCCTCACTCCAGATGGCAAATTAGAATACCCAACCATGACTTCAGTTCAAGGTGTTTTTGCCGCGGGTGACAACGTTGATATTCGCTATCGTCAAGCCATTACCGCTGCCGGCCAGGGTTGCGCGGCCGCGCTAGACGTTGAGCGCTGGTTGGAAATGAAAACATAACTCATCGTCAAGTGATTGGCAGCCTCTTGCTTCGGGGAAAAGCGTAGTATATAGTGAGGCGCCCAAGTTGAGCGGAGCGGTTGAGTGGAGCGCCAAATGCCAGATCTCTGCCCAATTTTTAGTGGTTGTGCGGTATAATGTAGCATCCCTTTCCAGAGGGAGCGACGAGGGCGAAAAACGCGCTGGTCATGATCGGTCTTATGAAGAAAATCTCCGCAACGCTGAAATCTGAAATCGAACAACTGCTTAAAAAAGGCGAGCAGCGCGGGTACGTGACTCAAGATGAAATTTTACAGGCTTTTGTTGAGCCAGAAGAGTACATTGAGCAGTTGGACGATTTTTACGACCAAATTATTCACAAACACCTTGATGTCTTTGAATCGGTCACCGATGAAACTGAAGTCGAAGAAGTTGATAATCTGTCTCAAGAACTAGAGCTGATTTCTACTTTGGGCACTTCTGGCGTTTCTGATCCAGTCAGAATGTACCTCAAAGAAATTGGCCGCATCCCCCTCTTAACCCGTGAAGAAGAAATTAGATTGGCTCAACGGGTAGAAGCCGGGGATTTGGTGGCAAAAAAAGAACTGACCGACGCTAATTTGCGGCTGGTGGTTTCGATTGCCAAAAAATACATTGGCCGTGGGATGACCTTTTTAGATTTAATCCAAGAAGGTAACAAGGGTTTGATTAGAGCGGTAGAAAAATTTGACTGGACCAAAGGCTTTAAGTTTTCGACTTACGCTACCTGGTGGATCAGGCAGGCCATCACCCGGTCTATCGCTGACCAAGCCCGAACAATCAGAATTCCGGTGCATATGGTTGAAACCATTAACAAGCTGATGCGGACTTCCCGCCGCTTAATGCAAGAGTTGGGTCGAGAGCCAGCTCCAGAAGAAATTGGCAAAGAAATGGAGTTGGATCCGGATAAGGTGCGGGAAATTCTGAAAATTTCTCAGAACACTACTTCTCTGGAGTCCCCGGTTGGTACGGGCGATGACGAGAGTGTCTTGGGTGACTTTATTGCCGACGAAAAGCAAGTTTCTCCCTACGACGCCACTTCTCAACAGATGCTGCGTGAAAACATTGATGAGGTTTTGAGTGCCTTGTCAGACCGCGAGGCCAAAGTTTTGCGGATGCGCTTTGGCTTGAGCGGCAACAAGATGATGACTTTAGAAGAAGTTGGCCGTAAGTTTGGCGTCACCAGAGAGCGAATCAGGCAGATTGAAGCGAAAGCCCTGCGCAAACTCAAGCACCCCAGCCGCCGCAAGAAATTGCAAGACTTTTTGGAGTAAATTTTGATTTTCATTCGGGATGTGTTGATTGGCCACTAGCCAGACCGAAAAAAAACGGCCAAGAAAGTCAAAACTTTCAGCTTTTGAACGAGTCGTGACTTTTCCTGATCCCGTTAAAGAACAAGTAAGAATTGAAGCAATGACAACAGACGGCAGCACTAATCTGCAGGTGTGCTAAATAACTTTATACCTGACAGCTCGTCCTTGGCCTAATCGCTCGATCTTCTTTAACTCCAATAACTTATCCGCTACTTGGTTAATAGTTGGTCTAGGAACACTTAATTTTTCAGATAATTGCATAGGTGTAGATTCTCCAACCTGCTGCAAATATTCCCAAACCTTGAATTGGGTGGGAGAGAGCAGTTTTTCTAAATTTTTGGAACTTAATAGATTGATAGCTTGTTTTGACTGATCAAGCACGACTGCCAAAAAGAATTCCAACCAAGGCACAATCGTAGGCCGATCTGTCTTCAACGTTTTTTGACTTTTTCTCAACGCCAAATAATAATCTGGTTTGTTATCCTCAATGATTTTTTCGTGAGAAACATAGGGCATATACACATAGCCTGCCTGTAAGAGTAATAGATTTGTTAAGATACGAGACAATCTGCCATTTCCATCCTGAAAGGGATGAACTTGTAAAAACTGAACAATAAAATCTGCAATCACTAGCAGTGGATGATACTTAGGATTTTTTAACACCTGTTGAGTCCTCTGTGTTAACTCAGCCATCGCGGTTGGGGTGAGATAGACGGGTGTCGTATCAAATAGAATTCCAACTGATTGACCGGCTTCGTCAATCATCTGTACCTTGTTTTCCTGTTTCTTATATTCTCCTCGGTGTAGTTGATCTTTCTCAACATATTTAAGCAGTTCTTTGTGAAAATGTTTGATCAGGTTTTCAGAAAAATGCAGACTGTTCCAAGAATTAAACACATTGGCTAACAGTTCATAGTATCCCTGGACTTCATGTTTATCCCGATCTGCAAACCGCTGAATAGAAATACCTCGCATCAGTTTTTCAATGTCCTGGTCAGAAAGCCTTGCTCCCTCTATGCGAGTTGATGCTCCGGTAGATGTTACGAGCACTGACTTTTTTAATCGACCTAGTACTTGCGGATTGAGCTTGGCTCCCCCAATCCATTGACCCTTTAATTCGTCAATTTGACTAATTTTTTGCCAAATTGGGTTTGGTATATTTTTGAGAAGTTGATCAAGAGTTGAATTATTCATAGATATTTTTCTTATACTTCAGATACATAAGATTATATAAGAAAACTGATAGAAAAGAAGAGCTCAAAAAAATATATCGCATTTATTGCTGCTTGCCAAAGTTGACCTCGGTATTTAATTGCGGCAAGTACTCATCTTTTAACTGATAAATATCGGCAAAGGGGTAGGAGTCTACCAGCTGGTATTTATCTAGTGCGCCAGATTTATTTACCAATTTCCAGGCTTGGTCGTTTTCGTCATTGGTGCGCATCACAATCCAGCGTGCCCAGCGGTCGGGCATGGTAGTAGCGTTGAGCCAAGTGTCGCCGTTAAGGTGTGTTGTTCTCTTATAACATTACCACTATAACTTATGACTTGTCGGTGAAGTTCCTGCACGAATTATAAAAACTATTCATGATGACGATACATTTGAGACGTTAAAAAAATACATGCATGTCCGTGCTCCCGCTCCCTCTCTCCTTTTAGCAAACTAGAATTGAACTGCATTTTCCTCCATAATTATTTAAAAATTTCGTGAATATCGAGATTAATTTTGGGTGATAACGGCGCAATTGTCACTGGTTGTGCGCCAATAAATTTATGTTTAATGGCTTGACCACCGATTTCGGATATTGAAGAGAAGAATTTGATTTTTGATTGACCGGCGTTGCGTTTGGCAAAGGTAATCTCTACCTGGCCGATAGAGTAGCCCATGTTTAAAGCGGTGGTAAGCAAAGGAATATCGAGGGTCCAAGGGGTAACAACATCTTGAGGAACATTCTGGATAATTTCACGCTTAAAAACCTTCAGACCAGACTGGACGTCGCAGTCAAGACCATGCAAGACTTTGCCAAACAGCCACTGAAAGCTTTTGCTCACCCCTTTCCGAATTGGACTTTCTTGATTGTCTTGACGACGGGCTACACAAACACCTCGAGCTTTGGCAATCTTGAGCATTGCTGGAATTGCTTCTGGAGGGTACTGCAGGTCGGCATCAATCATGGCAAGGTATGACTCATTGGTTTGAGCAACCGCTTCTAGTATAGAAAAGGCCTTGCCTTGTTTGCCTTTTTTAGTGAGTAAGGAAATTGGTCTACCAGTAGTCAGTTTTTCTATTTCATTAACTGTAGTATCTGTCGAGTGATCATCAACAAAGTAAAGATGGTATGATATACGGGCGGCTTTTAGGGTAGCACCAAGCCTTTCGGCAAGTGGGATGACGTTGCGTGCTTCATTAAAAACTGGAATAATTACGGCCAAGTGTTTTTTCATACTACTTCGGTCGGGTCTGATATCATAAAATACTGCGATGCATAGCTAATAAGGATAAGCCAACCATTATACCTTAACAAGACCTATAAGCAACAAAGAAAATATATATAAACAGTATATGACAAAACCTATAATACAACTATTACTTCTCTGTCTGGCCTTTAGTGTCGTGGCAACCAAAGTTTCTGCCGTATCTGCACCATGGTGGCAGTTCCAAGCCGTTGATACCATGAAGTATTCACGGGATTTGAGTGGGCTATTTTTGGCCGATCGAGTCGCCCTCAAGGAAACCAGTGAAACTCAGGTAGCGGCAATTGCCGATCTGGGCGCAACTCACGTGGCGATTGCCACTCCCTACGACGAAGAGTTTTTGCCAGTGCTTAAAGAATGGGTAGCCGCCGCCCGGCGGCATGGTTTAAAAGTTTGGTTTAGGGGTAACTGGTCTGGCTGGGAAGAATGGTTTGATCACTCCCCCATTACCAGAGCAGAGCACCTAGCTAAAACAGTGGAGTTTATTCAAAAGAATCCTGATCTATTTGAAAATGGCGACTTTTTCTCGGCTTGTCCAGAGTGTGAAAATGGTGGTCCGGGCGATCCACGGCAAACGGGTGATATTGCTGGTCACAGAGAGTTCTTAATTGATGAGCATGATGCCATGCTAGTTGCCTTCCGCAGCATCAATAAAAATGTTCAAGTTAGCATGAACTCAATGAACGGCGATGTGGCGCGGGCAATCATGGACAAACAAACCACTCAAGCCTTGGGTGGTGTGGTGGTGATTGACCATTATGTGCGGACGCCAGAGCAGCTGAATAAAGATGTGACTGATTTTGCTGAGCAGACTGGTGGGCGAGTAATCTTGGGTGAGTTTGGGGTGCCAATTCCAGATATTCATGGAGCGATGGATCAAGATCAACAAGCTGAGTGGCTGAGTCGAAGTCTGACACTAATTGCAGAAAATCCTAATTTAGATGGTCTGAGTTACTGGACTAATCAAGGTGGGTCAACAGCCCTCTGGACTGAGGGTGGTGAACCCAAAAAAGCGGTTGGGGTAGTGAAAAACTTCTTCAGTCCGCGAACGATTAATGGAATAGTGGTGACTGAAAGCGG
>PFDH01000006.1 GCA_002772705.1 Candidatus Pacebacteria bacterium CG10_big_fil_rev_8_21_14_0_10_44_11
CAGATTGAGAAAAGAGATCAAGCTTTTGGGGTCAAGTATTCAAAACTGTGAATTTTTCGGTTGGTTAAACTGGTGATGTAATCGGTTAGATTTTCAAAACCAGCTTGAGTGGCAGATTGATAGCCTAAGGAAGCAATAATTTGTTCCAAGTGCTGTCTGATGAAACTAATTGATGAGCGTTGGTCCAGAATGAGTGATCTGGTTGTCAAGATCAGGTTGAACAGCTCTCTGTCTAACTCTAACTCGACAAACAACTGATCAAGAATTTCCAGCAGTTGGTGTAGTTGTTTGATTTGGGAAAGACTTTCTCGGGCGTGAGCGGTATCATCTACTAAGCTAGCCTGAGTCAAGAGGGGCCAGCTTTTTGTTTTAACACAATAAGCTTTAATAATGTTTCCAGGTTCAATCAATGCTCGCTTGGTTGAGGATAATTTCCGCACGCCCTTGGCTACAGCTGCAAATTTACCATATTCCTGAGACAACAACGTCACCACTCGGTCTGTTTCGCCGATACTGGTTCTTTTCAAAACAACTGCTTGGCAAATAAAACTACGTTCAACCATGCTTTTACCTATGTTCAGTTTAGAACCCGTCTGACAAGTCGCATTCTGCCGCTTGTCTTGCAATTTTGCAAGACTAAATAAATATTTTTCCTTGGCGGGAAGCCGAAGGCTTCTACTACAAGTCAACAAGGTTCGGCAAAAAAAGATAATTCACCGCTCCTCAAAGTAGTTACCACTACTACCTCGTTGCTGTTGAACACTTTTGTGCTCGATCCTGATTGTCTTTCGCAACGAAAGGGACTTGTCAGACGGGTTCTTAAAACTCCGTTTCATACTGGGTGTCGTTGGTGATTGTTAACGCTTCTTGACCACCAGTTACATCCATCAGCAACTCATATTTTTCAATCCCACCTTGTTTCCAGACATCAAGCTTGTAGTTGGTGGTGTCGGTATATGGCACGGTATAGGTAATTGAGACCTTGGCTGAACTGAGTGGCTCAAGGATAAAGAAACCATCAACTACGGTAAAGCCATTCTCGACAGAGGTTTTGGCCTCGGTGGTAAAGCCTTGTGAGGAAACTAATTCAGAACCGGCTGGCAAATAAATCCTCGTCCAGTCTCTCAGGGTTGAGTTGAGACACAGCAAACCAGCTTCTAAATTGCAGTTATCACTTTTGCGGGTGTTTTTGTAGGTAATCTCAACACTTTTTTGAAGTCGGCCGTTTTCTGGAGCAGCAACGATTTGGGTTATTTCGTATTGAGTGAAGAGGTTTGACTTGGCTCCTCCAAGATTAGCGTTGATGACTGCAAAGAAGTCGGAACCATCAGTTGGTGCTTCCATCCTACCCGCTCCATTAATTAGTTCGGCAGCGGCTTGGGCTTTCTCATCTGTGAAGTAAAACTGAATGTGACGTTCTTGGATTGAAAGCCAACCTTGTTTGAATAAATCCGGCCACTGCTGTTTGGGAGCGCCATAGGCTTTGGTTAACATCTCTCGCATTAGTGGTCCCAAAATGCCTTTGCGATCGTTTCTTAAGTAAGGCGTTGGTTTGGTAATAATTTCTGAAAGGGCGTAAATAATCTGAGGGCAGTCGCATTGGGGCACGTTTTCGGTGGTAAATGTTCCAAACCCTGGTACTTGGACTGGTCCTAAAATGCTCATTAAGGTAGTTAAAAATTCTGTGTCAACAGCAATAATGCCGTCTATTTTATCTGGTTCACCAGGAATCTGGGTGTAGTAGGAATAAAACTGATCCATTGATTCTTTAAAATCTGGAGAAATATTCATGTCTCTGAGGTGCCAGTATTTTTCGGTGGTTAGGTATTTGCCAAGCGCTTCGGGAATTGGTAGTTTTTTGTTGAACTTCTTGTCTAGCTCATAAATGTCATCTGACTTTTCTGGCGCCACTTTACCATTTTCAATGTTGATAATGGCGTACGCGGTTAGAAAGCCTCCGGTTGGGCGCAGCTCATTGTTATTTTGGAACAAGACCAAGTATTGACGACGCTCTCCAGTCCCACCAGCAATTGAGGGCAACTGTTCAATCACTGGTCTAAACTCGGTTAAGGCCGTCACTGCGCCAGTGCTAAACTCTTGGGCTTGCAGTATTCGTGATCTGATCTCAATCCCTTTTAACTGCTCAGGATACCGATTTGGATTAATAGCTGCCAATTCGGTCTGGACTGACGAAAGATCTTGAGCGATTTGGTCAAGCTCTGGAGTGATTTTTTGGAGGGTTTGCAAAATAATGTTTAACCGATCCTCAGTTGTGCCTCCTTGGAATGTACCTTCTCCACTAAAGCCAAGTACATCGGCATAGGGAGTGATGGCGTCAACTGATTGCTGAGCAGCTTTCAAACCCGACTCGCCGGCTGAGAGCCCATGCCAGCCATCCTGATAGTACTGGCTAGCAAACGGAATTGACGAATAAAAACCCAGTTGGGAGTAGAGCTGCTTGATTGTTGCCAATTCAGCATCTAATTGATTGAGGGTCTCTTTGACGGCGGGGAGATTTTGAGTTTTGAACTGGTCATACCCTTGCTGAGCCAGAGCCTGAGCAACCTGACCCTCAGTTTTGATTTGTTGGGCAACCAGATAAGTTTTAAAGGCTAGCACTCCAAGTACAACTAAGATCAGAACAAAAGAACTAGCAATACCAAGATACATTTTTTGGGCTTTAGAAAAATTGGGGAGGTGGAACTGGAATCGAGCTGTGTTTGGCATGCCTGGGGCTAAGGGTTGATCAACTGTTACTGGCAGAGGTTGAGGCTGATTAAATCCAACGGTTTGTGGTGATTGAGTGGACAGGCTATCAATTGGCATAACAGCTAGTATAGCAAATCAGTTAAGGGTCTGTCACCATTTAGAGATCATTGCCTTGGGTGTTCTTAGCAAGATCAAGAGATCATACCAAAGTGATTGTTTCTGGGAGTATTCAGCATCCATCTTGGCTCTGACCGTGAACGGGACTTCATTGCGCCCGCTAGTCTGCCAAGGTCCGGTTATCCCGGGCTTGACCGAAGTAATTTTATCAACGTATTGTTTAGTTTCTGGGTAGCGCTGTGTTTGATCATCCAGCTCTTTTTTAAGATACGCTCTGGGGCCAACCATGCTCATTTCTCCAGTCAAAACGTTATATAACTGAGGGAACTCGTCAATCGTCAGGGATCTGAGAATTTTTCCCAGACGAGTAATTCGAGGATCGTCCTTGATTTTCCAGTCTCCGGCTTTAAATTTTTCGAGTAATTTTTTATCTTTTTTGTGCAGAATGTCATCGGCATCAGCCACCATTGACCTAAATTTATACAGATTAAACTCCTTGCCGTTTAAACCGACCCGCCGATGAACAAAAAGAATTGGAATGCCAGAATCAAAGTAGATTAAAAAAGGGACAATAATCCAGACTGGGAGGAATAACACTACCAGACAGAGAGCGACAACCAGGTCAAGCAGGCGTTTTTGCTGATGGTAACTAAACATAAAAAATTAGAGGTACTCTTCTTTATTCTCTGCTTTTAACTTTTCTACTAACTTTTTAACGTCTTGTGAGGAGTTCTTGGGCACGATCATCAAAATTTCTTTAGTATCCACAATCACCATGTTATCAACCCCAACTAAAGCCACTAAGCGTCCGTTAGTCTGAATCAAATTACCAGAAGATTGAATCACCAGACTGTGATCCTGATTGGAGTCGCTGATCACCACATTGCCTTCGGAGTTTTGTCTGCCCAGATCAAAAACTACTTTCCAGTCACCAACGTCATTCCAACCAAAATCACCAGGAATTAAGACCAAATTATCGGCTTTTTCCGAGATGGCGTAGTCAATTGAAATTGTCTCGGCATTGTTATAGATTGCTGGTAAAGCAGCGTGAAAATCTTTCGCGTTCAGACTTTCTAGAGTTTGAGCTGCTTTGGCCAAGGCTGGCATGTAGCGCTCAAAAGCAGCTTGGATTTTTTTGGCTTGCCAAACATACATATTGGCATTCCAAAAATATTTACCAGTCGAGATAAATGCTTGAGCGGTCGGCCGGTTTGGTTTTTCGGTAAAGCTGTCTACCTGAAAGACCGCCAAGCCAGCAGTAATCTTTTTTAGGTCTTGGCCAATCTTAATGTAGCCAAAGCCGGTAGCTGGCCTAGTTGGCGTGATTCCAACCGAAACTAAGTAATCTTGCTCAGCGGCAACTTGGCCAGCGGCTTTCATGACCTTAATAAATTCAGCATCACTGCCGACAACATGGTCTGAGGCGCAGTTGAGCACCACCGCCTCTGGATCTTTTGATTTAGCATATAATGCCCCAACAAGCATGGCCAAAGCGGTGTCTCGTTTCGCTGGTTCAGCCACAATATTCTCGAGTGGTAACTCAGGTAACTGTTTTTTAATCTCATCTTTGTAGAGCTGATTAGTGATAACAATGATCTTTTCCCAGGGAATGATTTTGTTAATCCGTTGAGCACTCAACTGGATCATGGTTTGGTCACCGACTAACTTTAAAAATTGTTTGGGGGTTT
Source organism: Candidatus Pacebacteria bacterium CG10_big_fil_rev_8_21_14_0_10_44_11 (assembly GCA_002772705.1). Lineage (GTDB taxonomy): Bacteria > Patescibacteriota > Microgenomatia > UBA1400 > PJMF01 > UBA1388. Next base: position 4,515 of record PFDH01000006.1, read on the forward strand.
TATTTCTCGATTTTGGCCACAGTCGAGTGCCACCACCACCGGCTAAAACTAGAGCAAAACAATGATCGATATAAGCCATACTCCTCCTCACACTTGAATAGGTACTGGTTTAGTCTGTTTTACATTGCTTACAGCAGAGATTGTACTGTGTTGTTGCCAGAATTGGTAGATCATTTTGGCAAACTTGAGTTTAAAGGCTTTTGTGGTTTGAGCCTGGGCAATTTGATTGGCTTGAGTAATTGAAAACTTGAGTTGAGTCAAGCGTAGGATCGCGTTAGCCACGCCATCAACTGTGGTTTCATTGAGGTAAATGGCAGTCAGCTGATCTTTGAGTAACTCAGCAATCCCACTTTGGCGATCAATGATCACTGGCCGGCCTACACTAGCGGCTTCCAGACCGGT
>PFDH01000022.1 GCA_002772705.1 Candidatus Pacebacteria bacterium CG10_big_fil_rev_8_21_14_0_10_44_11
AGGTTGGCCAACCGTCATTGCCATCAAGGTTGCCAAAAACCAAACGAATGTTGTCAATAGCACCAGGTTTTTTTGCCTAGAGTCTGTTTGATAAGTCCCTTTTTTCCTGATGAGTTGAAGGTTGTATATTATAGGTCTAAATAAGTCAAGTTACACCTGGTACCTGATTACATTTTTCGGCCAGAAAAAAGGAGTATCCATGATACACTGGAAAAATGAAACCAAGTCAATACCTTGATGCCAAGTTGTGTTTAACTGCGGCTGGATTGTTGTATCACCAGGAAAAAGTCCTACTGGTCAAACATAAAAAGCTGGGTATTTGGTTGGCTCCGGGCGGGCATCTGGAAGCGGACGAACAGCCTCACCAGGCAGCAGAGCGGGAATTTTGGGAAGAAACGGGGTTGCGGGTCAAGGCAACAGCCTTTAAATCTAGTTTCCAGGCCAATGAGCTTAGCCAATATCTTCCCAATCCATTTCTGACTAATTTACACTGGATGAATAAGGAGAGTTACACCAGGCGAAAAGCGGAAAAAAAACCATTACCAGGCGTAAAACCCTGCGAGCAACACGTCTGTTTTCTCTATTTGGTGGAAGCGATTTCCGGCCTGGATTATCGCCGAAATATTGAAGAAACTGACGGCATCGGCTGGTTTTCTCAAGCAGAAGTTGCCTTGTTAGAAACAACACCAGACATTAAGTATGAGGTGAAGTATGGTTTTAGCCTGGTATAATTGACTTTCATAATGAATGTTTTAAAAATTTCTAACCTCAAAGTGAAAACTGCCAATAAAGCAATTTTGCATGGTATTTCTCTTGTGGTCAAACCCAGTGAGATTCACGCCATCATGGGTCCAAATGGCTCTGGCAAGAGCACGTTAGCGCAAACTTTGGCTGGTCATCCGGCCTATCAGGTTACGGCTGGTGAGGTTAGATTAAATGATCTGGATCTCCTCGAATTATCACCCGATCAGCGAGCTCAGAAGGGTCTATTTCTGGCTTTTCAGTATCCAGTCGAGGTTCCAGGCGTGTCTGTCCAAAACTTCCTAAAACAGGCCTATGAGGCCAGATTTGAGGGCAATCTTGGTAAAAAATTCAAAAAAGTGATTGAGTTTCGCGCCTATGTATCTAGATTAGCCGAAAATTTTAAGATTAACCCCGAGTTTTTAGCCAGAGGGTTAAACGAAGGTTTTAGCGGTGGCGAGAAAAAACAGCTGGAAATTTTACAAATGGCGGTATTAGAGCCAAAGTATGCTATTTTAGACGAAACCGACTCTGGCCTGGATATTGACGCCATCAAAAAAGTCGCAGCTGGAGTCAATCAAATTGTCAAGAACACCCATTGCGGCGTACTGGTCATTACTCACTATCAGCGGATTCTTGACTACATCAAGCCAGATTTTGTTCATGTTCTGATTGGCGGTAAAATTGTGACCAGTGGTGGACCAGCTTTGGTTGCCCAACTAGAAAAATCAGGTTATACAGATTTACTCGAGGAATAATCTATGCATGAATTAACTGAAAAAGTCAAATTACTCCAAAAATGTGTTGTTTTTTGCCAGGGAAAACTGTTGCTTGTTAAGCGGTCAGAAACAGCAAAAACTCGACCTAACTGTTGGGATCTGCCAGGCGGAAATGCGGAGTGGCCAAAAACTGCCACAAACCTTAGCAATCATCATCTGCTTGAAGTCATTCGCGAGGTCCAAGAAGAAACTGGTCTTAGACTCAAAGCAGCTGATCTGGAATCGTGCTATGTTGGTACTTTTTTTGACACAAAAAATCAAGTTCTGTCAATTATTCTGGGTTGGTCAACTAAAATAGCCACTTTGCCAGAGGTAAAACTCAGTCCTGAACACACCGAATTTGCCTGGATTTCTGAAAACCAGTTCAAACAGTATGATTTTGGCTTTGCGGGCAAAAAAAACGGTTTTATCAGGCAAATGATTGAGCAGAGTTTTGAAAAGCTTGATAGTCGTGGACACGGTTACGTCGGCTGCGGTCACTAATTTTCTGATTCATCATGGCAAGATTTGCACAAAAACACACCACTCGTTTTGACCCCCAACTGGCTGAGGAGTACCAACACGGCTATTCATTTTCTACAGCTGGCTACGCTCACATCAGCAAGCCAGGTTTATCGGAGGCAGTGGTCAGAGAAATTTCGCATTTAAAAGCAGAGCCAGAGTGGATGCTAAAATTGCGTCTGGTGGCGCTAAAACAATTTTTGGCTCGGCCAATGCAAAAATGGGGGCCAGATTTGAGCGCGATTAATTTTGACAAAATTCGCTACTATTTACAGGCGACTGAGAAGCAGGTTAGCTCTTGGGATGAGGTACCACCAGATGTCAAAGAAACGTTTGACCGCTTGGGTATTCCTCAGGCAGAACGGGCGGTTTTGGCTGGGGTGAAGGCACAGTATGATTCTTCGGTTGTCTATGGTTCGCTCAAAGAAGTCTTTGCCAAGGATGGAGTGATATTTTTGTCAATGGATGAAGGCCTACGCCAGTACCCAGATCTGATAAAAGAGTACTTTGGCAAAATTATTCCCAGCGGTGATAACAAATTTTCTGCTTTAAATACGGCGGTTTGGTCTGGAGGCAGTTTTGTCTACGTGCCAAAAGGGGTAGAGGTTAAGATGCCTTTGCAAACTTATTTTCGAATTAATGCCGAAAATGCCGGTCAGTTTGAGCGAACCTTAATTATTGTTGATGAAGGGGCAAAAGTTCACTATTCGGAAGGTTGTACTGCCCCGCAGTTCTCAACTGGTTCGCTTCACTCAGCGGTGGTCGAAATTTTTGTCAAAAAAGGTGCCCAGTGTCAGTACACCACCATTCAAAATTGGTACAAAAATGTCTTTAATCTGGTCACTAAGCGGGCGTATGTTGAAGAAGAAGGCAAAATGATCTGGACCGATTTTAATATGGGCTCAAAAATCACCATCAAGTACCCCAGTTTTATTTTGGCAGGTAAAGGAGCCACCGGGCAAACGCTGAGTATGGCCTTGGCAGGGGCAGGGCAACACCAGGATACCGGCTCAAAAGCCACGCATTTAGCTCCATACACCAACTCAACTATCATTTCAAAATCAATTAGCAAGGATGGCGGCCGGACAAGCTACCGGGGGATGGTTAACGTTGGCCCGCACGCCCACGACAGTCATAACACGGTAATTTGTGATGCTCTGCTGCTTGATGGTCAGTCGCGATCTGATACCTATCCAACCGACCGGATTTTTAACTCCCAGGTAGAAGTTCAACACGAAGCCACAGTGTCTAAAATTGGTGACGACCAATTATTTTATCTGATGAGTCGAGGGATTACCGAAGAGGATGCTCGCAAGATGATTGTTCATGGGTTTATTGACGGGTTGGTCAAAGAATTGCCGCTGGAGTATGCCATAGAGATGAACCGTTTAATTGACCACGAGATGGAAGGCAGCGTTGGCTAAATGACCAAAAAAATTATTCTCGATCAGCCAGGTGTAAAGAAAATTTTGCTTGATCAACCAGGCGAATTTCAGTTGTTCCTAACAGTGCCCGGGGTGGAGGCGGTTGTGTTTGGTGCTTTTCAAACTGTCGACAAAGAGCAAACGGCGGTAAAAGTGGTTGTTCATCACCAGGCGCCACATACCAAGGCAGTGACCAATTTGCGGGGTGTAGCCGGGGGAAGCTCAAAAATTTCCTTTACTGGCCGAATTATTATTGATAAAAATTGTGGTGACACCAACTCTTTTTTAACCGAGCGGATTTTGTTACTTTCAGACACTGCCAAAGCCGAGGCAATTCCCGATCTTGAAATTTTGACTGATGATGTAAAATGCTCTCACGCCGCTAGTATTAGTAGAATTCCCGAAGCACAATTGTTTTACTTGATGAGCCGCGGGATTTTGCGAAAACGGGCGGAGGGATTAATCGTTCAAGGCTTTTTAGCTGAAAAGAAATGAAAAAATGGCAATTTTAAGAAAAGAGTCTGGAGAATTAATATGGTTACATCAAGGTATACCGATTAAAGGTCGGAACCGTTTAGAAAAAAATTCTCCGAAATTGCAAAAATATACCGGTGAGGGTCATTCACGCCAATCGACCAGGCAACTGCAAAGAAAATATCGCCCTCAAACCGCTCCAAGAGCGGCTGCTTATGAAACATTCTCATATCGGCATTGGTTAGGTCTTTCAGTCTTACAGGCGGCTTTAGCAAGAGGGGCAGAAAGAAGATTCCGGCAGGAAAGACAAAAAATTGACTAGTAGTTCTTAAGTTGTTGGCTGCGTTACAATAGACTTATTCCGTAACAAGTCTAATATACCCATGTTTAATCCAGAGGAACTGAAACAAGATTTTCCCATTTTGTCCCGCCAAATTAATGGTCAGTCATTGGTTTACTTGGACAATGCCGCCACTTCGCAAAAACCTCAAGTGGTGATTGATGCCATCAGTCACTATTACCAAACCAGCAACGCTAACGTCCACCGAGGAGTGCACGCCCTATCTGACGAGAGTACCAAGTTGTGGGAGACTAGTCGTGCCACCATTGCCACATTTTTTGGCGCTAATCCAGGGGAATTAATTTTGACTAGAAACACGACCGAAGCAATCAATGGGGTGGCCTATGGTTGGGCAGATCATCATCTTTCCGCTAGTGACGTTATTTTGACGACGCCAATGGAGCACCACTCAGATCTAGTGGTGTGGCAACAGGTCTGTCAGCGAACCGGGGCGGAGTTGAGATTTTTGGAGGTTGATGAAACCGGTCGGCTAAAAATAGAACAGCTTGAAGAAATATTTGCTCATTCAGATATCAAGTTGATTAGTCTTGGCCTTGTTTCTAATACCTTGGGGACCAGAAACCCAGTTGAAAAAATTGTTAAAATAGCTAGAAAATTACGGCCAGAAGTAAAAATCCTGCTTGATGGTGCGCAAGCCGCCCCCCATTTGCCACTGGATTTTCATGAGCTAGACTGTGATTTTTTTGCCTTTAGTGGACACAAAATGTTGGGTCCAATGGGAATCGGTGGACTGTTGGTCAAACAAGATTTGTTAGAAAGCAAAGCCTTCCAGCCCTGGCTTTTTGGTGGTGGCATGATTGCCACGGTGGAACGAGAAAAGACTGAATTTGCCGAAGACTTAGCTGACCGGTTTACCGCTGGCACGCCAGATGTAGCCAGCACCGTTGGTTTGGCCGCCGCCTGTAGGTATTTGCAGCAGTTGGGCATGAAAGAAGTTGCGCAGCACGATCAAGAACTTGTTCAATACGCGCTTGAAAAATTGACACAAATTTCTGAGGTAACTTTAATCGGTCCCGTATACGCTCTTCCAGCTCAACCGCTGGATAGAGTTGGCTCGGTGGCGTTCATCTATCAGGGGGTGCACGCCCACGATGTGGCGCAGATTCTAGATAGTCAGGGTGTGGCGGTCAGAAGCGGTCATCACTGTACCATGCCGCTGCACACGCAGTTTAATTGGCAGGCAACGGTTCGAGCCAGCTTTCAAGTCTATAATTCCCAGGCTGATATTGACAAGCTTGTTGCTGCCTTGGCCAAAGTCAAAGCAGTTTTTGGAATTTAATCATGTCAGATTTATACCAAGCGGTATTGCTTGATGAACTGAGGCACCCGCAACATAAACAATCTTTGCCTGATCCAGACTCGGTTGCTCGGGCAGTCAATGTTTCTTGCGGCGATGATTTGACAGTTTACCTCAAGTTCAGCTCTGACCAAACAATTTTAGACATTGGCTGGCAAGGCAACGGTTGTGCCATCGCTCAGGTCACGATGAGCCTACTTTCAGCCCATATTCAGGGAAAAAGGGTAAAAGACGTAATGGCGCTGACTCAGTCAGATCTAGAGAGCCTGATCGGGATCAAGCAAATTTCGCTTGGCAGAGTCAAGTGTTTGATGTTAGGCTTGGAGGCAGTGCAACGCGCAATACAAAAAACCAAAAAATAATGCAGATCTTTGTTGGTTCAACTAACCCAGTCAAAATTAACGCCGTTACTCAAGCCGTTGCCGAAACTTTTCCGACCGCCGTGATCACCAGTCTTGATGTGCCCAGTGGTATTGCTGATCAGCCCCGTTCAGATCAAGAAACCCGTCGTGGGGCTTACAATCGAGCTGTGGCGGCAATGCATGATGGCTTTGATCAGTTAAAATTAAAGCAGCCAAAGACCAACAAAAACGCAGAAGTATTGGCAATTGGTTTGGAGGGTGGTGTATTTGAAATGCCAGATAGTGAACTTTGGTCGACTGTCTGGGCTTGTGTGGTTGATGCTCAAGGCAATACGTTTGAAAGTAATGGTGCCCGGTTCAAAGTTCCAGACACCATTGCCAAAGCCATCCGGGCTGGTGGTGAAATGGGCCCGGTGGTGAGCAAACTGATGGGTGGCAAAGATATCCGCCGTGGTCAGGGCGCCATTGGGGTGATTACCAATAACTTTATCGACCGAACCGAAGAGTACAGCGTCATCGCTAAGATGGCGTTGGGATTGTGGTATGGCCAGGATTGGCAAAAGAATGCTTCAATCAGCTAGTTAGCATTTCACTAAAACCAGATAGAATAAGAGCGTATGAATCTTTCCCGTCCCCAACAAATGACCGCCAAGTTTGAAGAAAAAATTGTTCATAATTCCAAGTTTTCGCAATACACTTTTGAACTTGATGAACCACACCGGATACCGTTTGCCGCCGGTCAATATGTTTCAATTAAGGTTGATGAACGGGGCGATCGCCGATCCTATTCCATTTGTTCAACTCCCGACATTGACCATGGCTTCGAATTATTAATTGACTTGGCGCCTCAAGGTTTGGGGGTTAAGTATCTTGAAAGCCTGAAGTTTGGTGACACGGTTCAGATTTTGGGGCCGATGGGGATGTTTGTGGTGCCAGATGATCCAACCGAAGAAAATCTGGTTTTTATTGCCACTGGCGCTGGCATAGCCCCAATCAAGGCCATGATTCTTGACCAACTCCAAGTTAAACACGACCAACGGCCAATTATTTTATATTGGGGTCTGCGCTACGAACGGGACGCTTTTTGGTTTTTGGAGTTACAAGAATTGAGCCAATCGTTCCCCAACTTCAGCTTTCATCCAGTGATGTCGCGACCAGAAAATGCCGATTGGGTGTTGTGCCGAGGTCGGGTGACTGACTGTTTGGTTAATCACCCGTTACCAGAAAAAACCGGTTACTACATCTGTGGCAATGCGCAGATGTTGACAGACGTACTAACTATTTTGGAACAAAAAGGTGTTGAGATAACTCATCTTCACCATGAAAAATTTTATTAATGAGAACCTATTACATAACCTGCATTCTATTCCAAGTCATTACGAAAGAAGGTTATGTGATAGGTTCTAGTAGACAGCTCAAGTAAAATGTGTTTAGATGCAGCCTACGTCACTCAAGATAGAAGGTTAGATGTTAGATCAAGCACCAGTGCAAACTCAACAAATTGGCAAATATCAAGTCAAAGTAATCAGAGAGAAATGCATCGGTGCTGCCAGTTGTGTGGCGATTGCTAATCAAGTTTTTGAGCTTGATGAGGAAAAAATTGCCAAAGTCATCAGTCAAGACGGTAATGACGATGAAACCAAACTATTAGCTGCCCAAAGCTGTCCCACCATGGCGATTATTGTCACTGATACTCAGACCGGTAAACAAGTTTGGCCAATCGAATAAAATTGGATAAAGTAGCACTATCAAGGGCGTTGATGAAAAATATCCCTTTATTACTTGGAACCATTTTTGGGACGATCTTGCTGATTGTTGGTGTGGCCTATTTTTTTTCTCAGTCGCCATCAGCCGAAACTGCTCAGGAAATTGATCCAGTGCTGCTTACTCAAGACGCTCATAACTCGCTTGGACCGGCAGACGCTGTAATCACCGTGGTTGAGTTCAGCGACTTTCAGTGCCCGGCCTGCAAAGCTGCTCAACCGGTGGTAGAACAAATGAAAAGCCAGTATGGCGACGCGGTTCGCTTTATCTACTATCATTACCCTCTGGATAGTCTTCACGCCAATGCTCACCTAGCTGCCCAAGCCAGCGAAGCGGCTGCTCAACTGGGTAAATTTTGGCAATATCACGATCTCTTGTTTGCCAAGCAAGCAGAATGGAGCGATATAGCTGATAAACGACAATTACTTGATACGTTTGGAGAATACGCCACACAATTAGAGGTTGACAAAGCGTCATTCTTGGAGAGAATAGAGTCACAAGAGGTTGCTGATAGGATCACAAAAGATATCAACTTAGGTGACACTGTCCAGGTTAGAGCAACACCAACTTTTTTCGTCAATGGACGACAGACTACTGCCCCCCAGCTGCTTGCAGCTGTTGAGTCTGCAAGCGCGGATAGTAATTAGTATCGCGAACAACGCCAGAGGGGGCATTGCATGAAACGTTTTACTCCATATATTTTTCCACTCGTAGTTTTGGCTATCGTTTTCTTCTTGGTTTATCGCTGGTACAACATGCGCAACCAACAAGGTGACACCAGTCAGTATGGAGAAGGTATTCAGATTGAGAATTTGAGTGATGCTGACTTAGACACCGTGATACGAGGTACGGGCGACTTTAAGACTTCTCCTCTGGAGATGTCAGAAAATACCGCTAGCACGGTAGAAGGTATTGGTTCAGTTCGCTACGAAGTTAAAGACGGTAAAGTCCGTTTTAGTGTGGCGGCTGATCTGCCAGAGCCAAAAACTCCCTACCATGTCTGGATTCAAACCCGGGGTGGCGATAATTTAACCAAGGCTTTTGATCTGGAGCTTGGAAAAGGCGGCTATATGGGTACAGCTGCTGTCTCTCAAGACTTGCTTCCGTTAGAAGTTTTTGTCAGCCAAGCTGGCGATAAAGGTCAGGTCATGGATCAGGTTATCCTCAAGGGTGTGATCGAGAATAGTCAAGAAACAACTCCATAAGTGTGATTTGCTTCTTGATACACTTCTCAAGTATGAGTATGATAGTCACACTAATCGCAAGAACCAGAGGTGACAAGCAGTCACCAGACAGAAGGGTTAGTAGTAAACAGTAAAAAATAGTTAGCCCCGCTCAGCGGTGCAGCATAAAGGAGAACGTATGGCAGATGCCTACAGTTATACAAATGCGAAGGGTCAGACGTACTACCTTCACACCAAAGAGGTAACTTTGAAAAATGGTAAGATCCAACGGATCTACTTCTTTGCCCGTGACGTTCGACCAGGCTCACTCCCAGCCGTACCAGCTGGTTATGAAGTGATGGAAACCAAACGAACCAACATGCCTGTGTTGAAAAAAGCCTAATTTTTCTAAAAAACTGACTCGTCAGTCTTTTAATTAGAAGCTTAACCCCCCACTTTTGTAGCGGGGGGTTTTTGTTTGGTAGAATGAGCACTATGAATATAACTGAATCTCAAATCTGGGATCGGCTAAAAACAGTGATTGATCCAGAACTTAAGCTAGATATTGTCAGTTTAGGGCTGATTTATCAAGTTACCGTTACGCCAATCCAAACCAAGGCAGGTGAGGAACCGTTTGTTCATATTTTATTAACGTTGACCACTCCTGGGTGTCCACTTTCGGCCGTGTTTGAAGAAAAAATCAAAGAAGCGCTGGACAGTTTGACAGGCCTAGACGCCTATAAAAACGCCGAAATTGAACTTACCTTTGACCCTCCATGGATTCCTGATATGATGTCAGAAGAAGCCAGAGCAGAACTTAATGTATGAAGTGATGTTATGAAAAAAAAGACATTAACCGTGGTGCTGAGTGCCGATCACGGCGGTTTTAAGTACTTAGCTCCAATCGAAAAAAACCTCACAGCGATGGGAGTCAAAGTCCAAAATCTTGGTCCTAACCAACTTGACCCAAACGACGACTATCCCAAGTATGCTTTTGCCGTCAGTAAGGCAGTTGCCAGAGCGCTGACTGCAGATAAAAGATTTGGCGTGTTGCTTTGCCGATCTGGAGCAGGGATGACAATTGCAGCCAATAAAGTGCCAGGCATTCGCGCCATGACAGCTACCACTGCTCGGCAGGTAGAACATGGCAGGGAGCATGATGATATTAATGTTCTTTCACTCTCAGCAGATTGGTTAACCCTGAATCAAATGTGGGAATTAATTCAAGTTTTCTTGAAGACTGAATTTTCTAATGAAAAACGCCATTTACGCCGAATGCAGCAAATTGCTGACTTTGAAAATGACCTTGAGGAACATTCGTGAAAATTTATCCCGCTTTGTTGAGCGATTCTCGGTCAGAGTTGCAGCGCCAGCTGGATCTGATCGGTCAGCAGTGTTCTTCAGAACTGGTTTCACTGGTGCAGGTTGATGTTATTGATGGCAAGTTTGCGGACAATGTAACACTTACCCCCAGCGATTTACCTGATTTGAACTGGGGCGATCTGCAGCTTGATATTCACCTGATGGTCGAGGAGCCCCTCGATTATGTCTACGAACTGATTGATGTCAAAAATCAGTTGCCAATCAGAGGAGTGATTGCTCAGGTTGAACGGATGACCAACCGAGATCTTTTTTTAGAAGAAGTCGAAAAAAACGGTTGGTTGCCAGGCTTATCTTTAGATTTATTTACCCCGGTTGATGAGCTGGAAACCCAAGTGCCTCACTACTTAAAAATTATTCAGATTATGGCGATTGAGGCGGGTTTTCAAGGTGAAACTTTTAAACCAGTCGCCTTAGAAAAAATTAAAACGCTTAAACCGCTAGCCAACCAGTTGGGGTTAGAGTTGATTGTTGATGGTGGCGTGAATCAAGCGTCGATCGGTCAGATTGCCGCCGCCGGAGCAAATGCCGTGGCGGTGGGCAGTGCGCTCTGGCAATCAGCTTCAATTTCTGACACAATAGAGTCATTAACAAAAGCTTAATACCCGGTCTTAACCTGGTTTTGTGCTTTAAGAAGTCGCTGCCCATGCAAACACAAGTTACTATTCCCAAGGCCAAACGCCACTGTGATATCACCAATGTGGCAATTTTTGGCAGTGCCGATATTGATGAACTGCACCCCTTATACAGCGAAGTTTTCACCGTTGCCCGCTACTTGGCGTATCAAGGTAAAGTGATTATCAATGGCGGTGGTCCAGGAGTAATGGACGCAGCCACCAAGGGGGCTCAGGCCGCCGGCGGCAAAACCCTCGTCGTGACCTTTTATCCCAAAGACATGCCTGAGTTTGAGGGCCGGTATACCGGTAACAAAGCCGACGTCGAGATCAAAACGGCCAACTATCTTGAACGGATGTACGGTCTGATTGAACAGGCCGACATTTTTATCTGTTTTCAAGGCGGCACCGGCACTCTCAGTGAATGGTCAACGGTTTGGTTACTAGCTCATCTGTACTATGGCAATCACAAACCAATTATTTTGTATGGTGGATTTTGGCAGGAAGTAATGGAGGTGATTGAAAAGCACTTTTTTATTGGAGAAACCGAACACAAAGTCTATAAAATTGTGAAAAATGAAACAGAATTGATCAAAGCGCTTGAAGAATTTGAACAAGAACTAGAAAGTCGTTGTGGGCTACCGCGTTTGCCTCAAGAATAATTGATGAAAACTGATCAAAAGCGCGGCCAACTATGTATGATTTGATTACCATCGGCTCGGCTTTGATTGATATCTTTATTCGGTCAAAGCAGTTTATTTTGCGTCCCACCAGCAAGGGAACGTTGATTTGTCAACTTTATGGAGAAAAAATAGACGTTGATAGTTTTTTGATTGCCACTGGGGGCGGTGGCAGCAATGCGGCAGTTGGCTTTGCTCGGGCTGGCTTTAACGTGGCCACGGTGACCGAAACGGGTAAAGATACGCTGGCAGATTTATTATTATCCGAGTTTCACAAAGAATGTGTTGCCACTAACTATGTTGCTCAAGAACGTCGAGAAGAAACTGGCGGCTCAGTCATTATGTTGGGCGAAGATGGCGGCCGAACCGTGATGGTGCATCGAGGAGCGTCCTCACTGCTTGATCCTCATGATATACCGATGCGCGCGGTCAAAAAAGCCGATTGGATCCATCTTTCTAGCATTGCCGGAAGATTACCGGCCTTATGGGCAATCGCTGCTGGCCTCAAGGAAGGCTCGGCGAGTTGTTCCTGGAATCCTGGTCAAGCTGAGCTCGACTTAATTAATGCTGGCGAACTGACAGCCCAGTCTCTACCCTGCCAGATTCTGGTTATGAATGCTGAAGAATGGAAAAAGATGAGGTTGAAACAACAAGCTTTCCGGGCAATAATTCCAGAAATTGTTGTCACAGAGGGTGGCAAGGGTGGCAAATTATATCTTAAAGGTGAGCGAAGGCCACAAAGTTTTGAATCAAGCGGAATAAAAAGCGTAGATGTGACTGGAGCCGGCGACTCGTTTGCCGTTGGCTACATCACCGCTCGGGTTAAGGGTAAGCAACCAATGGTAGCGGTGGAGTGGGGTAAGCGAAATGCTGCCTCAGTTATTCAATATTTGGGGGCTAAAAAAGGTTTACTAACACTTGCGGAGCTGTCCAAACCGTAAAAATTTTGTCATAATCAATATATGAAGAAGTCTATTCTCTTGCTTGTAGTGTGTTTGCTTAGTTTTGGATTGTCTGCGGGACAGGCACTGGCGATGACGCTTGAGTCGATTGGTGTCAGTACTGTGGGGGGAATCACGATTAGCAGTTGGACCTACCAAGGAACTAACCCGGTTATCGTTGGTACCGCCGATCCTGGGGCAACAGTGACGGTCACGATTGATGGTACCGCAGCGGCAGCCACTGCGGATGACGCTGGTGATTGGTCATACACGCCAACTACATTAACCACCTCGGGTAGCTATCCAATCACCATTGCCTCTGGTACTGAGTCAATGTCATTCACTTTGGCTTTAACGACTAACTCAACTTCGACAACAACTACCACTAGCTCAAGCAGCACCAGCTCGGCTGGTGTAACGTTGCCAGAAGAGCTCCCCCAAACCGGCAGCTTTGGCCAAACCTTGGTGCTGGCTGGATCCGGTCTGGCGCTAGTCCTGGCTGGCGTCCTTTTTTACTGGAAGGTGGTGCCAAAACTACTGTTTGAAGAAGTGACAGAAGTTGACCAACTTGATTAAGTTATTGGCCAAAGGCGATCCTGATGCAAGATTATAAAGTTGTTCTCGAGCAAGAAATTCAGGGCATCAAAGAAAAAGTGAGTCAGGCCGATCTGCCTGACGAAATGCAGAACAAAATTAACAAAGAAATTGTGGCGCTGGAGCGTTCAGTGGCATTGGGCAGCTATGATGAAAAATACGAAATGGTTTCCCGCTATGTCGACTGGATCTTAAAAATTCCCTGGAAAAAAGAAACTGAAGATCATCTGGACATTGAGTTGACCAAGCAAATTTTTGAAAAACATCATTTTGGCATGCAAGATGTCAAAAATCGTTTTCTTGAGTACGTTTCAATTTTAAAACTTCGCCAACAGCAGTATGCCGATCAAGAATTCCGGGCGCCAATCTTACTCTTGGTTGGTTTGGTCGGTACCGGTAAAACTACCTTTGCCTATTCTTTGGCTGAAGCGATGAAGCGAGAGCTGGTCAGAATTCCTTTTGGTGGCATGGGTTCGGCTCAAGAGCTGCGGGGTAGCACGCGGTTGCACCTAGAGTCCGAACCTGGCAGAGTAATCAAAGGTATCTGTGAAGTTGGCGTTCGCAACCCAATTATTCTGCTTGATGAGATTGATCGGGTGGCTAAAGAAGTCAATCGGGATATTATGGGTGTTTTGGTTGAGTTGCTTGATCCGGCTCAGAATCAGGCTTTTAGAGACTTGTATATTGATTATCCTGTCAATCTTTCACACGCAATTTTTCTGGCTACCGCCAACAATACCGGTGATATTGCCACTGCCGTCATAGACCGGATGGAAAAGATTTCGATGCCGTCATATACAGACGAAGAAAAAATTGTGATTGCCCAGCGCTACGTTTTGCCTGGTCTACTTGAAAAAGCTGGCCTCAAACCGGCGCAGTTTGTGATGAGCGATGATTTATGGCCACTGATTGTCCGCCCCTTGGGCTACGACATGGGTATTAGAACGTTGCAGCGTACTTTAGAGGGGGCGGTGCGCAAGGCGGCTCGGATTATTATTGAACGGGGTTACAACGAAGTGGTGCTCAATAAAGATAATCGAAAAATTTTCCTGCCTCAGTATTAAGTTGCCGAGCAACAATTTCGGGGGGCGTCTGTCAACTAAGGCTAATTTTCATCGCCTGTCGCCTGATAAGGTGTGATACGATTTCAGTATGGATAGCGCAGCATTACTCAAAGCTCTGTATCAGGAATTAGAGCAGGCAGTTCCACAATTACCCTTAGGTCAGACCGCTAAAGATATTGTCCCTGGTGAAGGTGCTGCCGATGCCCAGATCATGTTTATCGGCGAGGCACCCGGCTACCACGAATCGGTGGAGCGTCGGCCGTTTGTCGGCGTTTCCGGCAAATTTTTGCGCAAAACGATCACCGAAGTTGGTCTCGGGTCAGAACTGTACTACATCTCCAACATTGTTAAAGTCAGACCGCCTGCTAATCGCGATCCACTACCAGAAGAAATCCTGGCATTCAAGCCATTTTTGGATCGAGAAATTGAAGCTCTCAAGCCAAAACTGGTGGTCACTCTAGGCCGGTTCAGCATGGCCAAATTTTTGCCTGAGGTCAAAATCTCTCAGGTTCATGGCCGGATTCATCGCTTGCGTTGGAATGGTAAGATAATCTACGTCCTGCCGATGTTTCATCCGGCAGCGGCGCTCAGGGCAACCCGAGTCAAAGATCAATTTATTGAAGACATGAAAAAACTGCCAAAAGTGTTGCAGTGGCTCAAGGATCAGTCAGCCGCTCAACAACAAGTTGATCTGCTCAAGGATACGCTTTTATGATTACGCTGCTCTATCTCATTCCGGTTTTTTCAATCGTCAGCGCCATTGTGGTTTACCGGCTTAATGGCAAGCGCGAATTTCTAAAACTAGATTTAGTTCAATTTTTTTACGCTTTTATTTTGTCCCCCGTACTATTTATTTGGTTAAAAACTTTTTTATATTTTTTGCTTCGGGTTGAAGTCACCGTTTCACTTTCTAGCGGTCAATTATTTCTGTTTGACACAATTTTTAGCACTCTATTCTTATACATCTTTGCTTTCGTGGTCATCCACTCTCTAACAAAAAGCTTTAATCTGAAGCGAACAGTTGATCCGCTCTATAATTTATTTGAGGACTCTGAATTTTTTCATTTATGGCTAACTCACTTAATGATGTATCTGGGGGGGATGGTTTTGACCAGTGTCTTGGCGCTGCTTAATATTTGGTTTCCACTAGAAATTTCGTTGACCACCACCGGTTTTTACTTTTTGTTTGGCTCGGGTTTTCTGTGCGGGTTTGTGGTCTTCTTACTGGCTTGGTTGTCAGATCCAAAACAAGAAGAGGCAAACTTTATGCGACTGATGAAGTTAGCATTTGGTTTTTTCTTTCTGATCCACGTTGTGTTATATTTCGTCTTTAACCCTCCGTTTTCTGCAGCTTACGGGTTATACTGGTGGAGTTTGAATATCTTCACTGCGCTGGTGATTTGTTCGCTGTTTTCGTATAAGTCAGAACGGGCAACCAGTTTTTTTGAGCAAATTTCACTCTACTTTAAGCATTCAAAGTGGGGAGAAAATATTCAGTTATTTAAACAAAAATAAAATACTAGAAAGAAGAGGTTATGTCAGATTTGCGGATTATTCCCTTAGGTGGGATGGGCTCGGTGACTCAGAACATGTTCATCTATGAGTATGAAGATGAAATGATGATTGTTGATTGTGGCATCGGTTTTCCCGACTCCTACATGCCCGGAGTAGACGTGCTGATTCCTGATACTAGATATGTATTTGAAAGTTTAGGAAAAGGCAAAAAAATTGCTGGCATGGTTTTTACTCATGGCCACGACGATCATATTGCTGCCGCTCCTTATATTTTACATCGGTTGCCAGATTTCCCGATTTATGCTTCACCTTTGACAACATTATTTGCAGAACGGCGACTAGAAGATGGGGGAATCTCAAAAAAGATTAACAAAGTCACAGATACTCAGCCAATTCACATTGGCAAGTTTTTTTCGGTTCGTTTTATTCCGGTGACTCACTCGGTGCCTGACACCAGGCATCTTTTGATTTCAACGCCTATTGGTAACATCTATCATGGCAGTGATTTTAAGTTAGATCCTAATCCAGTTGATCACCACTTGACTGATTACGAAACGATTCAGAAAGTAGCAGCTGAAGGCGTTCACTGCATGTTGATTGACAGTTTGCGGGTTGAGAAGAAAACTAAAACCGAGAGTGAATCAAGCGTTGGCCCAGTGATTGACGGCATTATGGAGAAGACTCAAGGCAAGTTTATTTGTACCTTGATGAGTTCGCATATTCACCGGATTCAACAAGTGGTTGATGCGGCTCATAAATACCAACGTAAAGTGGTTTTTATTGGTCGCTCAGTCGAGCAAAATGTCGACGATGCCATGCAACTTGGCGAGCTCAATATTCCTCAAGGGATGCAAGTTGACAAGCGGAAACACGATTCTTATCCGGATCATAATCTCTGTATGATTGTGGCGGGCAGTCAAGGTCAAGAGGGTTCGTCATTGATGCGCGCCATTTATGGCGACCACCCAATGCTGCAGATTAAACCGACCGATACGGTGGTGTTTTCGGCTGATGCAATTCCTGGCAATGAAATTGCTTATTTTGGCGCCATTGACGAGCTGTGCCGCAATAAGGTTCACGTTATTTATCCCGACATTGAACCCCGGATCCATGCGTCCGGCCACGCTTCGATGCCGGAGCAGCGTGAACTACTTAAGTTAGTTAATCCTGAGTTAGTGATGCCAATTGGCGGGGCTGATCGGCACCGCTTCATGTTCTTTGAGCACGTTGCCGAACCACTGGGTTTTGAGCCAGATAAAGTCTTGCTGCCAGGCTCTGGTGAAGTTTTGGCCTTTAATGGCAAAACGGTCAGAGCGGTTGAACGTTTGCAACTCCAACCTCAGATTGTTGACGGCCTTGGTATCGGCGATGTTGGTCCGGTGGTGCTCTCAGACCGGCGAATGCTCAGTCAAGCCGGCATTGTCACGGTGGTGATTCCCAAACGTGACGGTCAATTTTTGCTGGAAAAAATTGAAGTGGTTTCCAGAGGCTTTATTTTTATGAAAGAAGCCGAAGAAGTAATTGAGTTTATTAAGCAAACCGCGGCAGAAATCGTCACCGAAGAGTCAAAAAAAAGAATTAAAAATGACGAGCTGAAACGGATCATTGAGCGACGATTGAGTAGAAAACTGTATAAAATCATTCAGCGCGAGCCAATGATTGTGACGGTAATTTTGCAACTGTAGCGGGATGTAAAGATGTAGTATCTCTCAAAATAGCTTGCTACATCTTTCCTACTTGAAATTAAGTGCCAAAATATGTTATATCCTATAGTATATTGACTCTTTTTTGAGCTACTGGACAGATTGGAATAAAACTATGGGCAGAAGAAGAAAAAAATTTCCGCTCAAACTCAGGATCAAACCAGATACACTCTATTCGTTAGTGGCTATCTTGTTGTTGGTGGCAGGGGCGCTGGTAGTTGTGTCTTTTTCTGGTGAGGGCGTGGTGCTTTCTAACCTCAACCAGTGGCTCGTCCACTATTTTGGGTTGGCCAGTTTATTTCTGCCCTTTGTCTTTGTTGCTTCTGGCTTGGTGATGTTTCAGACCAAATGGGCCTGGTCAAAACCCCACGTCTTGCTCGGTTCACTGCTGATTATGTTTGGCATCATGGGCTTACTGCAAACTGGCGAAATTGGCCAACAGACATTTGATAATTTGGGTACTTTGGTCACTGGTTATGGCTCAGTGGTTATTTTTGCTGCCCTGACCTTAGCCGGAATTCTGATTTTAACCCAACTTTCAATTGGTGAAATTCTTGAATGGTTGGCCAAGGGTTCTGACAAGTCAGACAAAGATGATGCGGATCAGATTGGAGACAACAAGAAGGCTAGAGGCTTCTGGCTACCAAAACTCAGTCTGCCGTTTGCCAAGCCAAAAGACTTCAGCATCAATCAACTGCAGGATGTTAGTGGTGACGCCGATGATCCGTTTGGCACAGCGGTGGCTGGTCATCAGCCTCAAGTGGCTCAGATCACTGAAACAGGCGGTGATGAGCTTGCTAGCCAGATTATGCGGCCTTCAGTTGCCCAATTGATTTGGGACTATCCACCGCTGTCTTTGTTAGAAGACTCTGAAGGTGGCGAAGCTGATCGGGGTGACGTCAAGAAAAACGCCGCTACCATTGAGTACACACTCAAGTCGTTTGGCATTCAATCTTGGGTGCGTGAAGTCAACATGGGTCCATCGGTGACCCAATATGCCTTAGAAATTTCGCACGGCACAAAGTTATCAAAAGTGACGGGTCTGGCGACTGATTTAGCCTTGGCGCTAGCTGCTCCGACTGGCCAAATCAGAGTTGAAGCGCCGATTGCTGGCAAGTCACTGGTTGGGATTGAAGTGCCAAACTACACCGCTCAATACGTCACCTTGCGTAAAATTTTGTCGGCGCCGGTGATGAAGAAGCACCCGTCAAAATTAGCTACCGCTTTAGGCATCAATGTGGCCGGTCAGCCAATCATCATGGATATTGCCAAGATGCCTCATGTTTTGATTGCTGGCGCGACTGGCTCTGGCAAGTCAGTGGCGATTAACTCCTTTATGATGTCAATTTTGTTTAGAGCCAGCCCAGCCGAAGTGAAGTTTATTTTGGTTGATCCCAAGCGGGTTGAGCTAACCAGCTATAACGACATTCCTCATTTGTTGGTGCCGGTGATTGTTGAGCCAAAAAAAGTTCTTTCTGCCTTGAAATGGGCGACCAAAGAAATGGACGAGCGCTACAAACAGCTGGCAGAAGTTGGCGTCAAAAACATTAATGGTTATAACGAGTTGGCGGGTCATGTGGCGATGCCAAACATCGTCATTGTGATTGACGAATTAGCCGATATTATGCTCTACGCGCCAGCCGAGGTAGAAGAGTGCGTGACCAGAATTGCGCAGATGGCACGGGCAGTTGGTATCCACTTGGTGCTGGCCACTCAGCGGCCATCGGTTGATATTATTACTGGTCTAATCAAGGCTAACATTCCGGCTAGAATTGCCTTTAACGTTTCGTCAATGATGGACTCACGAGTGATTTTGGATAATCCAGGCGCGGAGAAACTGCTGGGTCGGGGAGACATGCTCTTTATTCCCCCAGATCAAGCTAAGCCGATCCGGATTCAGGGCACCTATGTTTCCGATCTGGAAATTAGAAAATTAATCGACTACATCAAATCTCAGGGACAGGCTCCACAGTACGAAGAAGACATCACTAGCAAATACGCCAGTCACTCGGCAGCCAATGGCGCCACTACGATTGCGGACGAGCGGGACGACTTGTTTGCCGAAGCCGCACAATATGCCGCAGCCGAGGGCAAGGGTTCGTCATCAATGATTCAGCGGCGATTTTCAGTTGGTTACAATCGGGCGGCACGGATTTTGGATCAGCTACACGCCGCTGGCATGGTTGGACCACAAGAGGGCAGTAAGCCCAGAGAAGTCTACACCACCAAGGTGATGGAATATCTGCGAACGATTGAGAATAGCTCAGATGTTTAATTTGAAGTAAAGGACAAAAAATAATTTTTGGTTAAGAGATGCGATTTTTTTACAGAAACGCGTCATAGCGGCGCTGACTTGATCAGAAAATCCAGTTTGGTACCGTTTTGTTGAACACGACCTACATAATATATTGTATTCATCGCTAAGGTTGAAACAGGGATTGTTATTTTTCCGTTAATACGTAATAGGTGGCTTTCCCTTTCCCTTTTCTTTCAATCAACTTTAAATCGAGAAGCTTCTGGAAATCGAGTGTTCGGGTTGCTTTTGCTCGATCAGTCAGTTTTGCATAATCTCGATCCGAAATAAACCCCTTGTCCCGTATGAAATCAAGCAGGGTAATATGATACGGTTGTAGTTCAGTTCGAGGGGAAAGGGCGATTTGAGGTAACAGTTTCTGAACTCTCAAAAGCTCATCGATAATTCCTTCAGTAAAGTATTCAAGCCAAGTAGTAAAATCTATCTTTGCCGCCAATTCGTAATAATTGCCATATTCTCCAACAGTCTGAAAATAGTTAGTCACATTTTTGTTGTAATAATTTTCAAAACTAAACAAATTAAACGTATTTAAACCCATTGCTGCCAAAAGTACTTTTGTTGCAAGTCTGGTTGTTCTGCCATTTCCATCCATAAATGGATGAATAATTACCATTTGTTTATGAAAGATGCCAGCGAGTATAAGAGGATCAATAATTACTCTATTTTTGTTTACAAAAACAACAAGGTCTTGCAGTAACGGTTGCACATCTTTCATATCGGGCGGTAAATATACCACTTGACCTGTTCGGAGATCGTTTACTACTACGGGCTTTTGTCGTAAATGTCCAGATTCTAAGGAAGGAAGAAGTTTTTCAGTAACTTTTTTTTGAGTTGAGAGTATGAGATTATCAGATAGTTTAAGCGTATCTTTTGTTAACAGTTCTTGTAATGTTTTCAGTGCTTCGTTGTAATTTAACACTTCTTGTTCACTTGAGCGTATGTAAGCTGGTTTTGATTTAAGAATTTTTTTGACCTCAGTTAAGGGGAGGGGGTTTCCTTCAATACTGGTTGAGGCATACGTTGAAACTGCTCTGGCAGTTCGCTCTAGTTCCAGAAGCACGACGTGAGGGAAACGCCGGGTATTGAGCTCTGAAATTAACGCATTGACACGTTTAATATTGGCAAGGAGCCTATTAGTAATTGTAAA
The DNA here is from genome assembly GCA_002772705.1 of Candidatus Pacebacteria bacterium CG10_big_fil_rev_8_21_14_0_10_44_11. Taxonomy (GTDB): domain Bacteria; phylum Patescibacteriota; class Microgenomatia; order UBA1400; family PJMF01; genus UBA1388. The sequence continues at coordinate 20,819 of PFDH01000022.1, forward strand.
CAGAGGAGTAAACATTAGTCTTATTTTAGTCGATTATTAGTCGATTGTCAACTCTTTAGTCTTGTCTTTGGATCAACAAGTCTAACGACTTTGACTTGAGGGAGTTGCGAC
>PFDH01000038.1 GCA_002772705.1 Candidatus Pacebacteria bacterium CG10_big_fil_rev_8_21_14_0_10_44_11
ACTTCTTCAGTCCGCGAACGATTAATGGAATAGTGGTGACTGAAAGCGGCAAGGGAATTAGCGCCGCAATGATTAGAACAGAACGACAGGAAGTGACTTCAAAGGACAAAGGCAACTTTTTCTTGCCATATTTATCGGAGAGTGAAGTAGCGACGATTAGTGCTGCAGGCTATACAGAGCGGGAAATTCCAGTTTCTATTTTAGAAAAAAATTCTGACATCATTCTGTTCAGAGACAAAACGGGCTGGTGGGATCAGTTGTACGTGAGATTGCTGGACTGGTTTAAGTGGTGGATGAGTAACAGCTGATTAAAATGCAATTAACTTAGATACTTGAAAAATACTTTTTCAGTGTCTCGACAACCGACTGTTTACCAGAAAGGACTAGATTCAATTCAACATTTTCCAGGAGCGTACGTTCTGAGAGCCGTAAGATATATAATAGTTAGACCACTCAATGAAAAAAAGTCAGCCAAGTAATTTTTTAGTTCATGCCACCCAACCGTACCTGTGTGAAAATTGTGGGCAGTCAGTACTGGGTGGCAGGTATAACAATCACTGCCTCAGTTGTTTATGGAGTAAGCATCTTGATGAAGACACGCCTGGTGATAGAGCTTCAGAATGTAAAGGATTAATGGAACCAATTGGTGTAGTTCAAAAGAAGGGTAAATGGAGAATACTCCATCAGTGCGTTAATTGTCACAAGCAGTCTGTGGTTGATAGCGCCCCGGATGACAATTTTGATTTGATAATCGAGTTATCACACAATTAAATTCCAAAAAATCTTGCCTAAAATTGGTTCAGTCTAATTCGTCTTTGTCTGGGGAGGCAAGCGCTTCGCGAACTTCTTCAATTGTGTCCCAAACAGCAATATCAAATGTCTGGAACGCCAACAGAAGCAGATGGTAGCCATTGGTTTTTATGACTAACTCTAGCAATTCAAAATCTGGGGCTTGAGGATTATCTAAAACAACTCTAATCACGTCCGCCAAAAACTTTCTCACCTTTGGTCTGTCTGCTGGAGCAGCTTGATTTGCCAATCTTGGATACATTTTTTCGAGTAGTTGTTGTTCTGAATTGCTAGGGTAATCAAGTCTAGGGGTGACGACCGGTTTGAGTAAGTAAGGTTCTGAGCTAAAGAATTGGCGTTCGGTGGTCATATTTGTTGATTATAAAACATTTCCTAGTATTGCCAGTACTAAAAATTCAACCCAATTCATGTGGTTGTAAGTGACAGGCGAATTTCTTTAATTATCTCCAAGCGGATTGCGTCAAAATCAGGAATTATAGCAACGATATTTTTATATTCAAGTTGGTCAAATTGTTTCAAATTGGGAGTGGTGGGATTATGTGTTACTGCGCAAAAAAGTTCTGCTAAGTAGAGCCTGATTGCTGCTTGATCCAGTCGCGTAAAGCCTCGTGTCAGATGTGCTGAGATCTTTTCGAATAACTCTCTTAGAGGGGGATGCGTTATTTCTTTCTGATCGGAAAGCACCCATTCTAGTGGTCGTACCTCTGTCAACACTTCGGGTCTGTTTGGCATATGGTGATGATTATAGACCAATTTAGAGATATGAAATTAGTACCATCATTATCAAATAATATCAAATTGTATTGAAATACCGCATGAAAGGGGTATAATGGCCGCCACTGCTTAGCCCAACCAGGATTATTCAAGTCTTTGCCAATCAATAGTTATTATTTTTCGAAGAGCTGTCCAAGAAAGAATCAATGAATCGTTTTTTACATCACCTCTCGCTTTTTGCCCTATTTTTTCTACTAACAGCTCAGCCGGTGTTTGCCGTTACAATTCCCAACTTTCCTAATTGTCCCTTCCCCGGTGGTGACCAAATTGCCAACTACGACTCCGGGTATCATGGTGTGCCCGGCGACAACACGAGCTATACCGGTGCCGACCAAGTGTACCAACTCAACGAAAATCAAGTCGTCCAGTGCTTATGCACTGAAGAAGGCCGGGGTGTGCAAACCTGGTGGTGGAAACAACCCAGTTTGACCGCCGAGGAAGAAAGCGTTGTCAACAAGCAAGGTTGGGTACGGATTCCCAATGGTGCCCTCTGGGGTTTAGATAGCACAATTTGGTTTGCCAAAAACACTTACTATAGTTGCAAGGGCGATAAAGGTGGGATGAACGGTTCAAGTAGTGACTCTGCTGGTGGCTCAGATTCATCCTCAAGTGGTTCGTCTGAGTCAACTGCTGGTGGTGCACTTGGTGCCTCACTTGGCGGCGTGCTTGGCGCCTCAACGCTGGCTGGTACCGGTTCTTACGGCAAAATTGTTGGTTATTTAGCGCTTGGTTTTGTTGCTCTGATGATTAGAAATCGGCTGCGTCGCGCGTAAACATTCAAATCAAATCATGCCTCTTTCGACTTATTTCTCTCGACTAATTTCTTCATTGCTGCTGGCGTTTGCTTGCTACTGTTTTGTGGTTGGTAGTTATGCCTTAGTTGAGCGTTGGTATCAGCCAAAAATGGCGATTGATAGCTTGGCTGAGGCGATCACTCGGCCTGTGCTGTTGCTGGTGGGTGGCGGTCGACTGGTTAATGAAGTGCGAGTGCCAGAGTTGGCCAGAACAGAAGATACTGACGTTTTGCCGGTCGAAATTACCATTAGCCAAGTCAAGATTGAGGCGCCAATTGTGCCTGGAAAAATTTCTCAAAATCATTGGAGCATGGCTGATTCAGCCGCTTCAGTCTTGCAATTGGGTGGCGATTCACTGGACAAGTCATTGGTGATTTATGCCCACAACTGGCCAAAATTGTTTGGTCGGCTGGATAAATTAAAGGCGGGGAACAACTTTGAGCTACAGTACAAAGATGGTAGGTCGGAGAGTTTGCGGGTGTTGGGGATACAGAAAATCTCGCCCGATCGCGTTGACGTTTTGTATGACGCGCCGGTTGTGTTGTACACTTGCACGGGTTGGCTGGACAAGCAGCGGCTGGTGGTGTTTGCCGAGCGGGTGTAGGATTTTATTCTGTATTATGAGAAGTATGGAAGCTCCAAGCAAGCTACCAATTGATCTTAAATACTATCCTCAACTAGTTCGGAGTGTCAATACTGACGTATATATTCCTTCTAATTCAAGTGAGCCAGTGGTTAAAGTGACCAGAGAAGAGGTCAGAGTGGGATTGGCCGATGGAGTTCGCCAAGTATTCACCAGTGTTGAACAAATTAAAAGGCAAGAAGAAGCTGCATTTGAATTGATTCCTGAAGCATCTAGAAGTGCTTTGGTGGCTCAAGACTATTTTGTCGGGCAGGGGGAAGAACCGAATACAGCACATGTTGTCAGAATTCAGAAGAAGATTGATGGCTTGCCTTTAAGCAAACTTTCGTACCAAGAAATCATGTCTTTACCACTGAAAGATCTTGCAACTTTACGTGAACTATTGAAAGCTTCAATTAAATGCTATCTAAAATATGGAATTCACTATGATTTGAGTGGCAGTGATAATCGTGATGCGTACAAAAAATCAAGTTGGTCTAACTTTATTAGATTGCTTTTTCCTTTTCGTACTTCTAATAACCTAATGGTAACAGACAAAGGCATTAAATTAATTGACCCAAATATTTTTGGTCATCCAGATGAAAAATCCCGGCCACTAAAAAAACAATTTCAATAATTTTTGTTGTTTCTTTCTTCAATTTATAATTATCTTTCCTTAAGTATGAAGATTCGAGAGAAAAAACGGCTTGAGACGACAAACAATTTTTAAGTTTTGCTCGAGAAATCTTGATCTATTTACCCCTTGTCTGTGTTACAATACTTGCGTTCTTTAATAGATCCCCTGTAGCTCAATGGCAGAGCATTCGGCTGTTAACCGAAGGGTTGTAGGTTCGAGTCCTACCGGGGGAGCCATCCATTTCTTACTCGAACCGTTAACTTGCCATTGGCAATCAACGGTTCGATGTACTCACTCGGCAGAGCTGAGACAATTTTTCCATCTTGCACCATAAACTTGCTAAAGAAGAGGTCTAAGTACTCTCGTTTCATTTCTGGTTCAGCGTCGTGGTACGTCTGCTTAATGTTTTCAGCCATATCAACCAGTCTTTCAACTTGGCTGAGTCCTTTTGAGTAGTCCTTGGTGGTCTTGGAGAGTCCGTCTTCGATAGTATCTAGTTCTGCCTCTAAACGAGCAATCACACGTTGATACTGGTCTTTCTTAAATGTTCCATCGAGTAAATTATCCTCGGCGTTTCGTATCTTGATATCGATAGCAGTTTTTTGGTTGACCAAGGCTTGTCGCTCATCATTGGTAGTACCTCTGAGCGACTCAACAATATCCTTGGCTTTACTTCTCAGCTCGTTGGCGTACTCCTCAGTCATCTCAACTTTGCCAAACCACTTTCCGACCTGCTTTTCTAGTTCATCAATATCAGTGTACGTACCCTTTTTACAGGTGCCACAATGATAGTGGCGATAAAGTTTGCCACGCTTGAGATGTTGCTCACCGTAAAATCGACCCTGACAATCTTCACAGTACAAAAAGCCATTAAGTAGGAAGTTGTGCTTGCGTTTGCGACTACCGTTTTGGTTGTGATTGTTCAAAACTCTTTGGCACAGTAACCAAGTATCATAA
>PFDH01000009.1:0-12891 GCA_002772705.1 Candidatus Pacebacteria bacterium CG10_big_fil_rev_8_21_14_0_10_44_11
TTCAGCTTGTTTGTTAACAAGCCTAATTATGGAGATCTTTTCTCAAAAGAGGACATTTCTACTTTGCAGGAAGAGGACATTTTCGCTTTGGGCTAACACAAGAAAAATAACATCTGTTCAACAGCTTATAGTCTGGTACAATAAACGCTGTTACAAGCGGTCACCTTTACATGGCGAACCAGTTACACGCACTATCTCCTCTCGACGGGCGTTATCAACAACGTATAGCTTCTTTACATCAATTTTTCTCAGAGTATGCCTTAATTCAGCTGCGGATTGAAGTTGAAGTTCGCTATCTGCTGTTTTTTTTAGAGCAGACAGAGTTGGTGATAGTCACCAATGTTCAGCGACAACAAATTTTGGCAATTGTGAATCAATTTGGTGAAGCTGAAGCTGAGCAAGTCAAAGCGCTTGAATCTCAGTGTCACCACGACGTCAAAGCAATTGAGTATTTTCTTCAAGCACAATGTAAAAAATTAAAACTAAAAAAGTTAATTCCGTATCTTCACTTTGGCTTAACTAGCGAAGATATCAATTCTTGCGCCTATGGTTTGGCACTGGCGCGATCAAAAAAAACGGTGATCATGCCCGCGCTGATCGTGCTCATTGAAAGAATCCTCAAACAAGCAGATCAGAGTGCTACTGACGTGATGTTGGCGCGCACCCACGGCCAGTCGGCGGTTCCAACTACTTTGGGCAAGGAGTTGATTGTTTTTGCCACTCGTCTAGAAAATGAGCTGCAAGCCCTTGCTTCAACCAAAATTGAAGCTAAGCTCAACGGTGCAGTGGGCAACTGGAATGCCTTAGCCTTTGTTTTGCCAAAAATTGATTGGTTTAAGTTTTCGGATGATTTTGTGACTTCACTTGAATTAACGCCTAATACTATCAGCACGCAGATTGTCTCAGCCGAATCATACTCTCGATTTTTTCAAATTTTGGTCAAAATCAACCTGATTCTGATTGATTGTGCTAGAGATTGCTGGCAATACATCAGCGATGGTTATTTTGTGCAGCAAGTGGTCAAACAAGAAGTTGGCTCTTCAACGATGCCGCACAAAATTAATCCAATTGATTTTGAAAATAGTGAGGGCAATGCCGGAGTGGCGGTAGCGCTGCTGCAACATTTTGTCGAAAAATTACCAATTTCCAGGTTACAGCGGGATTTGTCAGACAGTACGGTCAAGCGCTCATTTGGTACTGGTTTGGCACACAGCCTGTTGGCGATCAACAGCCTTTGGCGTGGTCTAGAAAAAGTTTTTCCAAGTAGAGAAATGATGAAGTCTGTAGTTCAACACCACCCAGAAGTTCTAGCTGAAGCCTATCAAACCAGTTTGAGATTAAGCGGCATTATTGATGCTTACGAGCAGCTTAAAGCAGTCAGTCGCGACCACCAACTTTCGGTCGCCGCCAGCAAAAAAGTGATCAACCTAGTGACTGACCCCAAACTCAAAAAGCGACTTTTGCAGCTCAAACCAGAAAACTACTTTGGTTTGGCACCAAAAATTGTAACTCAAGAAATAACCAGAATTAGTAACAACCTTACTCTTTTGCAGAAGGAAAGTAATCAGAAAGGGAACTGATGAGAAAAAATAGCATTGCATTTTGTGGGGGTGCTTTTGGTGATGAAGGCAAAGGCAAGTTGGTTGACTGGTATGTCAATCACTTTGCGCAGAAATATAAAGTAATTGTCTATCGGGATAATGGCGGCGCCAACGCTGGTCACACCGTAGAAGTCGGCAAAACCAGACTCGCACTTCACCAACTGCCGTCCGGCATTTTGACCAAAAATGTAACTTTAATTTTGGGCAAAGGAATGGTAGTGCATCCTCAAGATTTAATGATTGAGATTCTGGATGTCGAAAAAGCGGTGGGCAGAAAACTGACCAGAAAGATCATTCTTGACGAAATGGCAACGCTGTCGCTCGATACTCATCGAGCCTATGAATCAGTCCTCAAACAGTGGCAAGAGGGTGGTAAGGGTTCAACTGGTCGAGGTATTTCTCCGGCTTATGCCGATATTTTGTTGCGGCACCCCCTCAGAGCCCGTGATTTATCACCTTTCAACACCAAGAAAATTACCGAGCACTACAAGATGTATGCCGCTCTAATTAAAGGTTTGGGTCAGAACATTGCTAAAGTAACAGTCCCCGTGCTTGATCCAACAGTTGGCACAGCAGCAGTGGGCAGCCTGGATCAGTTTTTGACTAAAGTCCGCCAAGTTTCACAACAACTCAAACCAATGATTAGCCCTGTTTATGAACTGTTAGAAAAAGCTTGGCAAGATAAAGAATATGCCTTTGTTTTTGAAAAGGCTCAAGCGGTCGGTTTGGATGCCCGATGGGGAGTCTATCCAGACATCACTGCCTCTGACACTACTTTTGATGGCATCTATGGTTCAACTGAGGGATGTATTGATCCAGCTGAAATTATGATTAAAGCTGGGGTGATCAAGGCGACCTATATGTCCAGCGTCGGCTCGCGGCAACTGCCAAGTGCGATGACCGGCAAGTTAGCCAAGCAGATTAGAGAAGATGCTCAAGAGTATGGCACAACGACCAAACGACCAAGAGACATTCTCTATCTTGATCTTCCTGCCTTAAAATTTTTTAGAAAAGTGGGTAAATTGACGCATTTGGTTCTGACCCATATGGATATTGTCTATGATCAGCCAGTCAAGGTCTGTGTCGGTTACACCAAAAATGGTAAGTCTGTGGCCTATCGGCCCGATCAGCAATTTTTGAATGCACTCAAGCCAGTCTTTAGGGAGCTAAAAACGTGGGATAAACTGGCGTTGAGAAGCGCAACTAAACCTGATCAGCTACCAGCGGCTGCCAAACGTTTCATCAAATTTTTAGAAACAAAGCTAGAGGTACCGGTGCTGGTGATTACGACTGGTCCCCAGCGCAAAGAAGTGCTATTTTTAGAAAAACCTTAATTTGCTGAGGTTGATGCGTCATTCGTTTCAGTCTGTGTCAAGTTCTTCATCAGGTTGGTTGAATTGGTAAAGGTTAGGCTTTCTGGTGGTAAAAATTCCTGATCATCAATCTGAGCTGGCTGGCAATCAATTGTGTACCCAGAATTTTGAATCTCTTTTCTGGTTTTTTCATCGGTTAGATCTGGAAAATTTTGGAATTGATTATCATAACTAGTACTGTTCTTTTTTACCTCAGCTACTGACATTTTAATGGCGGGTGTCCCGGCTTCACTGGACCAGAGGTAAATAGTTTCTCCATCATTGATCGAGAAAAACTGAGTGCTAGACTCGGGACTTGGATCTGACTCAATTTTCATTTTTTTATCTTTAATTAAGTAATGAGAATTTGGTTCGTTGCCGTCAAGGTTGGCCAGATTACATTTTAGTGATTGACCGGTTTGAAAGGCTTTGGCGATTTGAGTTGAAGCAGTCTTAAATTGTTCAACTGGCGCTGGGGTGGGCTGGGCAATTGTTGCTGGTTGTTGCCGGCTGACAAAGGGCAGGGCACAGCCGGCAAGAGCAAGACTGGATACGAAAATCAAAATACTCTTTTTCATTGAAATATCCTTTTTAGAATAGTTTGTTTGTTGATGAAATAATACGACCATACCTGATATACTTGATTCTATCAATGGTTAGCAAATGGGGGTAGGGGGAGTATAAAAAAACTACTAACTAGCACTGGGCTGACACTAGAAATGACCTATGAATATTTTGTCTGAGTGGCAGCCAAAAATTCAAGCAGAAATTCAGACAATCCTTGCCGAAGCGGCCGAAGAATTCTCCGAATTTTCACTTGATCGGATCCAAATTGGGTATCTTCAACAATTAGCCACCAAGGGCAAGCAGTTTAGAGGCTGTTTGTTAGTTGGTCTTTATCGGTCGGTGCTAGGCGGTGAGATACAGGACAAGCGTTCGTTGCTCAGATTGGCAGCGGCGATTGAGCTCTATGGCACTGGTATTCTGATTCATGATGATGTGATTGATCGCTCTGATCAGCGTCGAGGGATACCCAGCGTTCACCAGTACATGGAAGAACGGGCCAAAACTGATCAACTAAAAGAAGCAGCTCATTTTGGGATCAGTTCAGCCATTTGTTTAGCAGATTTTTTGTACTTTATTGCCGATAATACAGTCGCCGAGTTAGAATTTTCCCCTCAACTCAGATTGACGCTGGCGGCTATTAATGGTTCAGAATTAGCCAGACTTGGTTTAGCTGAAATTGAAGATGTGAGGCTGAGTTTTTGTGATCAACCAATTAGTCGCACAGAGATCATTGACATGTACATAGGAAAAACTGGTCGATACACTGGCCGCTGGCCGTTGTTGTTAGCAGCAACCGTAGCTGGCTTATCAACCAAAAGTTGTCAGAGTTTAGCCAAAGTTGGGGAAAAAATTGGCTTACTCTATCAACTAAAAGATGACGAGCTAGGTATTTTTGGCGATCCAGAAAAAATTGGTAAATCAGTTACCTCAGATTTAGTAGCAGGAAAAAAAACGCTTTATTACTACTACCTAAAACAGGATTTGTCTCTCAAACAACAACTGTCGGTGTTCAAAATTATTGGTAATTCGGAAGCAACCTTAGCACAACTTGATGAGGTAAAATCACTAATTACGACAACGGGCATCCGACAAAAAGTTTCTACAGAAATGACAGCGTTAAAGTTAGAGCTGTTGATAGACATTAGCAAACTTGAATTACCAACCCAAGCAATGGTTTTTTTAGACCAGATCGTGGATTTTGCGGTGAGCAGAAGTAATTGATTTGCCAATTTAGAGTTTAACAATTGTTAGAATCAGCCATTGTTTTCCTTGAACCGATTGTGCAAAGTTCTCAGCGCGTAAATCAAAGTAGAGATAGCCATTGGCTTGAGCGGCCTCAGGTATTGAATAGCTGACAACAATATACGCGACGTTATCATTCTTGGATTGCCAAATTTGTGTGGTTGGCAACGAACTGACAACGCTACTATCTGCTGAGATTTTTTGATTAATCAAGGAATTGATTTCGGCAGTTGATGAAAATCCCTCAAGACTCAACGTTTTTTTAGATTCAAAAATAAGATATGGTTGGAAATCTGTGGGAAGAGAGAAGTTGGTTGAAATTTGATTAGGAATGTCAAATTTTTGATTGCTAAATAGAGAGATTTTGCCTCGAGAATAAAATTCCCTAAATTGCCAAAGTTGTTGGGCTGTTAACTTTTGATCTGCTTGAACTGAACTTTTGAGTTGTTGCCATTGATACCACCCAAATACCGGCCAAAGCGTTTTTAATGAAGGCTGTCTGATTAGTGCCAGCACAATTACAACGCAAGCCGCTATAATAAACCAGCGGTTTTGTGTCAGGTGTCTGGTGTTGGCTTTTTTCATATGAAGCGCTATTTGTTCCAAAAATTCTTTCAGACTTGGCAAGCAGACATTTTTGGCATTGGCTTGCTCATCTTATCATCTTTAATCTTGCTCTTTGATACGCTATTTTTTAGAGGTCAACCCGCTAACATGGATGGCACGGTTCACATCACCAACATTGCTATTTTTCATCAGGCGCTTGAGGCTGGAGATTTTCCAGTTCGGTGGACTGATGGTTTTGCTAACTACGGTTTGCCAATGGGCTCATTTGCTCAACAACTAACTTCTTATCTCGGTGGTTTTTTGACATTTTTTTCTGGAGATGTGATTACAGCTTTTAATTGGGTATACGTCATTGGCACGATTACTTCTGTTTTGGCATTTTATCTTTTTTTGAGGCTGCACGTTTCAGCCTGGCCAGCTACCGTTGGGGCATTTTTATTCAATTTTGCGCCATATCGGATTATTAATTTTTACATCAGAGGCGCTTTGCCAGAATATTTTTCATCTCTTTTTGTAATTACACTTTTAATTGGCTTCCATTTGTACATCAAAAAAAAGCAACTCTGGTCTTTGCTGTTGATAACGCTGTCCACTTGGGGATTAGTCTTGAGTCACCCAATGAATGCGATCACTGGCTCAGTTATTCTTGGTCCGTATTTACTATTTTTGCTTTGGCGAGAAAAAAAAGCTTTCAAATTATTGCTTGCGGTTGTTGCCTCAATTGGTCTGGGCTTAGTACTCAGTGCCTACTATTTGATTCCGTTATTAAAAGAGGTTCAGTACCTAAATTACGGCAGCAGCAGTAACCACTACAACCCTTCACCCTTAAGCTGGCTCAACTTTTTTAGTCCACACTGGTTTTATTATCTTGTTCAACACAATGAAATTTTATCAAGGGGGCACTTTATTACAGTTGGTCTACCAGAGATGCTGCTATTTTTGGCTGGTATTGGAGTTTGGATAGCAAGAAGGATCAGAAAACAAACGATTGATATACTAGATGTGATTGTCGTAGCTGGGGGGATCAGTTTATTTCTCACGACCCAACTGGCCGATGGTCTATATCGTCAGATTGATGTGCTCAGCAACATTCAATTTCCGTGGAGAATGCTTTCAACTTTTATTTTTATTCCTGGAGCAATTGCTGCTTATGGTTTGCAAAAATTCCACTGGCCGGTGATTGGTTTAGTTTTAATAATCCTGATAAGTTGGATGCGCTTTCCGGAAGTATATGGCAAGAATTTTACCGATTTCCCTCAATCCCATTACTACTTTACGATTGACAACCTGCACACTGCCAACATGAATACCGTTTGGACGGCTCGCACAACAGAGTATCCGGTAGAGGCCACAAAAGTAGGTATTATTGAGGGGGAAGGTCGGATTTCTGAGCTAGCTGTCGGCAATTCTGTTAGAAAATTTACGGTTGAGGCAAAAACTTCATTACGACTAGTTGATTATACTTTTTACTTTCCTGGCTGGAATGTCTACGTTGATGGGCAGGCACAACCGATTGAGTTCCAGGACGTCAACTATCGGGGAGTGATTACTTATCGGGTGCCAGTTGGCAGACATCAGATTGAAGTACTCTTTGAAGAAACAAAAACTGTCAAAATTGGTAATTTAATTTCTTTGGTTGGTTGGGGAGTGTTTTGTTTATTTGCTCTGATAACGCTGACTCGAACCAAGAATTTCCGTTGGTTAATCAGCTAATTTTTCACTCAAGCGTTTCTTCAGCAAATTCAGATAGACTCTGCAACATAAAAAGAGGTATCAAATGAACTTTAAATTGATGATACTAGTCTTTTACAGTTTGACTAAAAATGTGCTAATCTAATAAATAGCATCATATATCAAGCAAGGATCAGCATGCCCCAAAAAAATGTCCGTTTCCAAGATAACTCCGGAATGATGACCGTCATTTCGTTTGTAGTTCTTGCGGTGGTCAACTACATCGTGATTAGGCTTGCTCAGGCTTGGTTTCCCCACAGTATTGTGATGGGTACGGTTGATATGTCCGCTCATTGGGCAGGGATTATGTTTGGCAGCGCGCTATCACTGCTAACTGTTTTTTTCTTGCCGTTCGTGACCTGGTGGGAGCAGAGAATGAAACGAACTTTGATGACGAATGAAATGATGGCGGTCTTTTTGGGCTTCAACTTTATGGCTATCTGGCTGATTACTCGAAGATCTGAGATCTTTGGGGTTGGGGTGACTTCGTGGCTGGTTGTTTTAGGTTTGGCGGTGGTGTTAGATCTGCTCCAGGGTGCGGTAATGATGCGGCTGGAAAAGTGGCGACAAAACAATTAGTTAGTCACGCAAGCTTCTTGAAAGATTTCTCTAATACATTCTTGAAGAATGTGGAGCATATCATTTTTTAAGTCCAGTCGCGGAGAACGACTTGTAAAAGAATTTATTGAAGTACAACCGATCTTAACTCAGGCAAAAATTACTCATCTTCTCAGTTTATTAGAAATATATGGATTAGCGGTCGGGCCTCCATATGTGAAAAAAATAGCTCGTGATTTGTTCGAGATTAGAGTTACCGGGAATCTACAAATAAGAATATTTTTCACAATAAGAAAACATACTATTTATTTGCTCCACGGCTTTATCAAAAAAACTCAAAAAATCCCAACTAAAGAATTATCAATTGCTCTAAGAAGACTTGTATTAGTATAACGTATGTGTTATATTACTAGTATGAATGAGTTTCAAGAATTTAAAAAAGAACTACTAAAAAATCCTGAATTTCGAAAAGAATATCAACGATTAGCTCCTCGCTACCGAGTAATTTCTGAAGTTATTGGTGCACGCATAAGAAAGAAAATGACTCAGAAAGATTTGGCAGAGAAAATTGGTACTAAGCAATCAGCGATTGCTAGACTAGAGTCTGGAAATTTGAATCCTTCTCTCGAATTTTTGGAAAAGATCGCTGCCGCAATGGGTGGAAAGTTACGGATTCGGATCGTACAATAAGTGCGTGAGATATAAACGCACTTACTATCGTCACTGGTACCTACGGCGATCTGCTCGTTTTGCTCCCTCAACTGCTTTTAGTTCAGTGCAAATTGTTGGTGGAGCTACACTCATTCTGCTCTTTGTTTATTTAACTTATCAATTTGGATTTAGTCTCCAGATGGCTGTAATGTTGATTTTTTTATTCCTGGCTATTTTACTTGGTATAATTACAGCAGTTGGCATTTGGCTGATGTATAGGCGAAGTATGCGTTGGAGAGCACTTGAAGTTTCACAAATTGATGCATTATTGGGAATTGAGTTTGAGAACTATCTGGCCGGTTTGCTCAAGTTTAAAGGTTTTAGACAGGTGATGGTTACACCACCAGAGGGTGATTATGGGGCTGATCTGACAGGTTATCTGGATGGAAAAAAATATGCCGTTCAAGCCAAGCAATACAATAGCTGGAAAAAAGTTGGTGTAGAAGCTATTTATCAAGTATTGGGTGGAGAGAAAAAGTATGACTGTCAGGCCACAATGGTGATTACCACGAGTTATTACACTGAACAGGCGAAGATTTTGGCAGAAAAATCTAAAACAGAATTAATTGATCGAGATATTTTATTAGACTGGATTAGTGAGTACGTAAGAAAATAATTCTTATCTGGTGCTAAAATACCACCATGCCTCTCTCAATTGCCATCGTCGGTTTGCCCAATGTCGGAAAATCCACGCTATTTAACGCCCTGCTCAAAGAGCAACAAGCTTTGGCGGCCAACTACCCGTTTGCCACGATCGAGCCGAACGTGGGCGTCGTCCCTGTTCCAGATAGCCGGCTTGAAAAATTAGCCCCCATTGTTCATACCTCAACCCTTAAACCAGCCACAGTAGAGTTTGTTGACATTGCCGGTTTGGTGGCTGGTGCCAGCAAAGGCGAGGGGTTGGGCAACCAGTTTCTTTCGTACATTAGGGAAACGTCGGCAATTTGTCACGTTATCAGGGCATTTGAAGATTCTGACATTATCCGCGAAGGTTCAACCGATCCCATCAATGATCTCCGGGTAATCAGACTTGAACTCCAGCTGGCTGATTTGGCAACTCTCCAAAAACAAGCCCAACCAAAAGGCGCTGCCGACCGAGAATTCAAAGAGCGCTGGCAGGTAATCCAAGCCTTCACTCAAACAATTGAACAAGAACAGCCAATTTTTCGAACCATCAAAGAAAACTCAACGGGGCTACCGACAGAATTTTTAGAAAAAGTGGCCAAAGACCTGAACTTACTAACCGCTAAAGATGAACTATTTGTGGTCAATGTTTCAGAGGGACAGCTGCAAAAAGGAGCTGCTCAATTAACTCAAGACTACGCCAAAGAACTCTCAGTTATGCCAGATCAAATCATTGTGATGTGCAATAAAATTGAGAGCGAATTAGCCAGTTTGAGTGACGAAGACCGCCAACTGTACTTACACGAGCTTGGATTAGAGCAAAGTGGCTTGGATCGGTTGATTACCGCTGCCTACAAGACGCTAAAACTTCAGTCTTTTCTGACCGCTGGTGAACTAGAGGTGAGGGCCTGGACAATTAGGCAGGGCACCACTGCCCAAAAAGCGGCCGGAGTGATTCACACCGATTTTGAGAAAAGGTTTATTTCTGCCAAAATTGTTAGTTTCGACGATTTCTTACACTATCAGGGTTGGAAAGGTGTTAAAGAAAGCGGCAAAATCCGAGCCGAAGGCCGCGATTACATCATGCAAGAAGGTGATGTAGTTGAGTTTATGATCGGGAAATAGAAAACAAGTCGTAAATGGAGTACAACTTGCTTTCCCCGCGGCTCTGCCGCGGGGAAATTCATTCACGGTCTATTGATTTTTTCAATTACCGGCCTTCCAACTTTCTTCTATTTATTAAAGTTCCAAGACCAAACCAAATACAAGAAGGTATATATGTCGTCGTTGCCAGAAAACCTATCAGCCAAACCGCGTTTTACAAAGGTGCCTGTTGACACTATTGTTGCTTTAGTGCAAAGGGAAGAAGAACGAGCTCGTCCAGAGAATCTTATCGCTTCCGTGAGAGATTCCTTAAGCCAATTGCTGGCTACTAATGACCAGTTTTTAATCAAGCGCGTAGAGTTAATTGAGATTCAACTTCAAAACGGAGACGTTTCTTCCGCGCATGACTCGGTAATAACAGTGATCGAGTATCTTGGCTTGGCTGTTCAAGACCAATCCAAGACTGATCATCATGAGGAGTTAAAAAAACTCCATATTGTGTCATTCCGTGCGTTAAGTACTCTTCAGTACTTAAGGGATAGGCGAGTCGTCCTCCCGATGAAACAAGTCGAAAAACAGTCCTCTAAAAAAGAGTCTCCACTGTTTGGTTCAATTTGGTCCAGATTTTTAGCCCGAAGCACGGGCGGTGATTAACGTTTATTCACTTTTCCAGACCTGTGTTATAATACCAACTCAAGCTTGTTTTCTTTGCAACTAGCAAAGAATAATCCAATCGCTCTTGGGCTTGAAAGAAGGAGCACTAATGGAAATTCCGGTAGATAAACGGGTTCGCCAGTACGAATTGACCTATTTGGTGCCAGCCACCTTGACTAGTGACGAGCTGAAGCAAGTTGAGATATCAGTCGAAAAATTGGTGACTAAGCACAAAGGCAAAGTAGTTTCAAGTGAGGCTTGGGGTAAAAAAACCTTAGCTTATGCCATAAAAGTTGGCGGTAAACGTCACAATGAAGCTGTGTACTATCACCTCGTGCTTGAGTTTGAAACAACTCAAACTGTTGATTTTGAAAAAGATATTTTTTTAACTCAAACAATAATTCGACACTTATTGGTCATTGCTGAGGAAAAACAAGAGAAAGTAGTTAAAAAAGAGGCTGAAGTAGTAAGCGCAGCTTAAAAGCAAAATTGAAGCCTGTTTCCTACAGTTTGTGCAATAATCGTGTGAGATAGTAAGTTCAGGTAAAAAGCTCATCTGTAGAAGCAGTAATTAGAAAGGAACATATGTCTGTTCGTTCGCTTAACAAGGTACTGTTGATAGGAAACTTAACTCGAGATCCAAATTTGCGCTACACGCCAAATAGTACGGCGGTTTGTTCGTTTGGCATTGCCACCAACCGCAGCTGGACGCCAGCTGATGGCGGTGAGAAACAAGAGCGAGTGGAGTATCACAACATTGTCGCTTGGTCTAAACTAGCTGATATTTGTGGTCAAATCTTACACAAAGGCGATAAAGTCTATGTTGAAGGCAGACTGCAAACTAGAGATTGGAAGGGCGAAGATGGCACCGATCGTAAGACCACCGAGGTAGTAATCGATAACATGATTTCGCTCAGATCTGCAAGAGGATTTCAGGGTGAAGACTCAGGTGATTCATACGGTGAAGCGCCAATGGAACAAGAAGAAACAGTAAAACCAAAACGCTCGGCAAAAAAGGAATCAGCACCGAGTGATCAAGTAGAAGAAGTAGAAGACGTTGCCGATGACGTTCCATTTTAATTATGAAAGAAAATACAAAAAGAGGCTCACGCCGACCAAGAAAACCAGCAGTCAAACGTAACTCAAGAAAAAATGTTACTTTTAGTTATAAAGAGCCCGCAACTTTGAGTCCGTTTGTGACTGAACAGGGCGCCATTATTCCTAGAAGTGAAACTGGTTTGAATCAAAAGCAACAACGCCGATTAACCACGCAAATTAAATGGGCACGCCAATTAGCGCTGCTGCCATTTACACAAACTCTCTAACGGGTGGCGTTCAGTTAGAACTACATAAGTCCGGTCACATAGGTCCGGTCAAATGTAACTGACCACTGACTGGACTTATTTGGTGCTGGGGGTTAGACTAATGGCCTGATGAAATTACCGCTTAGTATCTTGCGAACTGTTGTGGTTTCGCTCCTACTTATTTTTTTGGGTTCGGTGGCTGAATACCGCTTTAATTTGGTTCAACGGATTCCAATTAAATTTATTCAAGAAGACGCAACTTACAGACCTCACGACGTTGATCCTACTACCATTTCTAACTTACTCAATAGCACCGCTGCTGACCAACACAATACCAATGACTTTAACGTTTTTTGGCAAGCCTGGAAACTGCTTGAAGATAATTATGTTGAGACAGACAAAATTGAGACCAGCAAGATGATTGATGGCGCTATCGCCGGACTAACTGCCTCAATTGGTGATCCCTACACAACCTATCTGCCAAAAGAGGACAAGATTAGAACTGGTGAAGACTTAGCTGGTTCATTTTTTGGGGTTGGTATTGAGTTGGGATACGTTGATGGCATTTTGGCGGTGATGTCACCGCTAACCGGAATGCCGGCTGAAAAAGCGGGGGTCCAAGCCGGAGATATGATCCTGAATATCAAAGACGAAACGGCTGGTGTTGATGAACAAACCACCAATTTTTCTTTGACCCGAGCGGTTGACCTGATTCGTGGTCCCAAAGACACCGCTGTTACGTTGACCTTATTTAGAAAAAATAATGGCACCGAACCATTTGAAGTAACTTTGACCAGAGCAGAAATTGTGGTTAAATCCGCTGAGGTTGAGTTTGTGACCAAAGCTGGTAAACGGGTGGCTCACATTAAGTTGAGT
>PFDH01000009.1:12929-20096 GCA_002772705.1 Candidatus Pacebacteria bacterium CG10_big_fil_rev_8_21_14_0_10_44_11
TGTCCAACAAATTTTAGCCCAAAAAGGTTCAATTCAAGGAATCGTGCTGGACATGCGCAACAACCCTGGTGGTTTCTTTGATGACGCCATTGGCATTGCTAGTGATTTTATCCCCAGCGGAGTTGTTGTTTCACAAAAGGGTCGGACGATTGATAAATCGTTTGAGGCCACGGGAAACGCCAGGTTACAAGGCATTCCATTGGTGATGTTAGTTAATGGTGGTAGCGCATCAGCTTCAGAAATTGTGGCTGGGGCACTCAAAGATCAACTCAATGTGCCGCTGATTGGCAAAAAAACTTTTGGCAAGGGCACAGTCCAGGATAGGCGTGAGCTGACCAATGGCGGCGCCCTTCATATTACCATTGCTAAATGGATGATGCCGGCTGGAGAGTGGATTCACGAAACGGGGATCCCAGTCACGGTTGAAGCCGAGGATGATCCAAAGACTGAAGAAGATGAAATGCTGGTCAAAGCGGTCGAAACACTTGGCAGCAAAAAAGTGCAATAAGTTGACATCTATAAATACAAAAGGATATAGTACGTCTGCTTGAGGGATGATCAAGATGGAGTTAAAATCCCAGCGTATGCCGCAAACTAAAATCACACCCCAAAGCCTGAAAGGTTTTTTTGTTGGGCTTGGTGTTTCGGCGATTGTCTTAATTTCTTTTTTTACCGGCGCCATTGCTGATCGTCTGTTTGTGATTAAGCCACTCGATTATTTGTTTCAGCGAGCTGGCAACCAGATCGCTAACTTTCAACCAGCAAACTCAAACGATACCAAGCTTGGACAACTCATCAGAGATAACGCTGATTTATCTGTTCCAGATGTAGCTGAGGTGGCTTCTGAATCAGTGGTGACAGTTTCGATTAAAACTCAACAACGAATACTTGAGCCGTCGCCTAACGATCCATTTGGTTTTTTTGGTTTGGGTAACACCAGGATAGAACAGGTTGAACAAGACATTGGCAGTGGTTTTGTGGTTGATGAATCAGGCCTAATTGTGACTAATAAGCACGTGGTTTCGAATATCCAAGCCGAATACAAAGTGGTTGATAAAGATAACAAGGAATACATTGTTCAACAAATTTATCGCGATCCCACCAACGATTTGGCTATTCTAAGAGTCGATGGATCCTCACTGCCGCGGTTGGCAATGGGGGATTCTAACAACATCCGGGTTGGTGAAAGCGTGATTGCCATTGGCACGGCCCTGGGCGAGTTCAGACACACGGTGACTACCGGCGTAATTTCTGGTTTAGGCAGAGGTATTACTGCCGGTGATGGTTTTTCGCAAGCTGAAACGTTAGACAATGTCATTCAAACTGATACCGCAATTAATCCGGGTAATTCCGGTGGCCCGCTTCTCAACATAAAGGGTGAGGTGATTGGGGTGAATGTAGCGGTGTCGCAGGGCGCTCAAAATATTGGGTTTGCCTTGCCAATTAATGTTGTCAAAGCTTCAATTGATAACTTTAACCAGACCGGTCAGTTCGACCGACCGTTTCTGGGCGTGTCCTACATGATGATTTCAGCTGAACAAGCCATCAGAATGAATTATCCACAAGGCGCATTGATTAGAGAAGTAGTTAAAGGTTCAGTGGCAGAAGAGGTTGGCCTTCAAGCTGGAGATGTGATCACTGCCTTAGATAGCAAGGAACTGGTAGACACAGAAATTGTTGACGTCATTAACACAAAGAAAGTTGGCGATCAGCTCAAGATCAAGTATTGGCGTGACGGGCAAGAAAAGGAAGTGACAGCAACTTTGCGCACAACCCAAAATACAACCCAATAATTATTCTTCTTCTTCTAATTCGGTCGTTTGAATGGACTCAGGATTGGTAAAGGCTGATCTCAAATCGAGGAGCATTTTGTCAATTCCACCCTCCAAAATTTCTGATAAGTTGTACCAGGATTGTTTGGTGCGATGGTCAGTTACTCGGCTTTGGGGAAAGTTGTAGGTTCTGATTTTTTCTGCTCGCTGAGCTCGACCGATGACGCTGCGGGCAGCGCCCAGTTCTGTTTGCCGTTTTTCTGCTTCGATTTCCCACAACTGTGCCCGCAATAAATCTAAAGCGATTTTACGGTTTTGAACTTGCTGCTTTTCTTGTCTAGCGCTGACGGCAATACCTGATGGCCGATGTATCAACCGAACGGCACTGTTAACTTTGTTGACATTTTGTCCACCCGCCCCACCGGCACGCATAAACTGCCAGTCTAGATCTTCTTCTCTGATTTCAACCGCGTTCAGAGGCACCTCTGGGAGCACCGCCACCGAGGCGGTTGAGGTATGAATTCTACCCTGAGCTTCGGTTTCTGGCACCCGCTGGACTCGGTGAACCCCAGACTCATACTGAAAAATTTCAAATGGCGTCAAGCCTTCTTCGCCGAGGGTAGTTTTACCAGTGACTTTAATAATCATCTCATCAATAAAACTGACTTTCAGTTTGTGAACCTCAATAAATCGCAAATACATTCGCAGTATATCATTGCCCCAGATTTTGGCTTCTTCGCCACCAGCGCCACCTCTAATTTCAATCATGCAGTTGCCTTTGCGACCGGTCTCTTGATTCACAACCTCATCGTTGCCACCAAACTGAGCGGCGGCTTGTTCTAGAGAATCAAGTTGGGTTTGGAGGTTTCTGAGTTCTTCCTCGACCAAAGAGGCCATTTCCGGATCTTGAGCCATCACGGTAGTCTCAGCAATTTTTGTTCGAAGTTCGTCAATTTGGGCTTGATAGGGATTTTGCATACTAGTAGTTAGTTCGACAGTATGTCCAGTATACGCACTCCTGCCACCTCTTGAAAGTGAGGGGAGAGAACACTGGTATGAGCTGAGCTATTGAGCAGTGGATTTGCGAAGCGAAGATTGCTGATCGCGCAGCAACTCTCGGTATGATTTTGGATCGACTTGATCGTCTTGAGATTGTTTTTTCAGCTTTGACTGTTGCTTAGTTTGCTTTTGTTGATGAGCTTGGGCCACTTTCATTTTACTTAAGAAACGATCAACCCGACCCTGACGGTCAACAAACTTAACTTCACCAGTAAAGAACGGATGGCACTTATCACAGATATCAATCTGCATTGATTCTTGAATTGAGCCGATCACAAATGAGTTGCCACAGCTGCAAGTAACTTTGCAATCTTCAAACCACTTTGGATGGACACCTTGTTTCATAAATTCCTTGGTAAGAGCCGTCATTATAGCATTATTTTTTGAGGAATAAAGGTCTGGCTCCTTTGTTGAGGATGCGACGAAAGATACTCTGTTTCTTTTGTTTGCTTCGATGCAATGAATAGAGCACACCAGAGAAAATAAGCAGTAACCCAACGAAATGCACAATGGTAAACGATTCTTTCAAGAAGATGATTGCCAGGGGAATATACACCAATGGTTGTAAGTAGCGAAAGATACTGGCTTCAGAGGCTTCAATGTTATCTTGAGCTTTGATGTAGGCAGAGAGTGCCACAATCGAACCAAGCGTTGCCATGTATAAAACCGCACGCTGAACCGAAGTTGCCGTAATATCGTGAGAGAGTAGACTAACCAGTTTGGGTATCGACCACTCAACTTGCCAAGCCGCCAGCAAGCCAAAACTGATCATGCCGACCAAAAAACTAATCGCCGCGACGAACAACTTTGGTAGCCGAGAATACCACCGTTTTGCCATCGCTAAGTACCCTGAATCAGTAATGTTTGATCCCAAAATCAAAAGATTGCCAAGCAATGAAGCCTGCCAAGTTACTTGACCATGAGTTAGAATTGGCAGTAAGGTAATCACTAGTGTGCCTAGAAACGTAATCACCAAGCCAATCCATTCATAGCGCTCCTGCCGCTCTTTCAAGAAGAAAACACTCATCACAACCAAAAAAAGCGGAGCAGTGGTGCCGATCAAGTTAGCTTCGAGGGCGGTGGTTAAAGCGAGACCAGAATAGACCAAGCTTAAACCAACAGTTGTACCAAGCAGCTCAAGAACAATGATGATGAGAACGTCTTTTGCGTAAATTCGACCTTTACGCCAATAATGCCAAAAGATTGGCAGCGAGAGAATCGAAGCCAAAGCAAATCGCAAGAATAAAAATCGAAAGGGAGTGGTGATCTCAAACGCTGGCTTGATAATTACAAAAGCGGCGCCCCAGATCAGGGTGTTGAGTAGCAACAGTTGATAGGCTTGCAAACGCTTCTTGGAAAAGTTCATGATATCAGCATAAACCAAAACAATAGTACATATCCAGACTCACTGGGCAGATACGTTATACTAGGACATGTCAAATCTGGCCAACTATTTAGTTCAGCACTCCAAAAAATATCTGATTTTTGATTTTGATGAAACGCTGTTCACTTTGGAGATGCCCTGGGAGGAGTATCAACGCGAGATGAAATTTCGGTTGCACCAGTTTGACCCTGACTTTTCAGAATTTGAAGACGTCTACGATTGGGAAAATGCCATTACCAAAAAGTATGGCGCAAAGGTCGCTGCGATCAGATGGAACTACTCGGCAGAGTTTGAAGGCAAGTACTCAAAAAATGAAGTCCAAGAGCAGTATGATTTGACCGATTTTATTCGAGAGCAGGGTAAAAAGTACCAGCTATTTGTATGGACTTCAAACATGCGCAGTACGGCAGAGCCAGTGTTGGAAAAAGCTGGGTTACTGTCATTTTTCTCTCAATTGGTGACCAAAGGTGACGTCTTGTTGATGAAACCCGACCCCGAGGGCTTTTACAAGATTTTTGATCCGGCTACGCAAAAAAAGTCCAAGTTTTTGATGATTGGCAATGGTGATCACGATCGGGATGCTGCTAGTGCGGCAGGGATTGATTTTTGGTTGCGGCCTTAAGCAACTTTTTTGATACAATACACTCTCCAAAAATCTTATGCCTATTTCACAGCTTTCACCTGAAAACATGAGCGGTCGGTATCATTATTCATTAGAGAACCTTGCTAGTGCAATGAAAGTGGTAGCTGAAGCAGCTGCATCGTTGGCATGGCCAATGATAATTGCCATTGATGGCTCAGCGGCAGTGGGCAAAACTCAGATTGTTGAATACTTGAAAACTCTTGGTTACATACAAATGAGTAAAGGTCTCCTAGCTCGAATTTATACTTGGGTCTATCAGAGCTTTAATTTCGTTGATAGACCAATAGAGGAATTTGCCCAAGTTGCTAGAAATCTTGAGGTAAAAACAATAAAAAAAGAGGGAAAACAGGTTGTTTTGATAGAAAGTGAATACGTTGGTTCTCACTTTTTAGATCCGGAAGGCATTGATGATGAATCAGGACTCAGATCTGATCAAATCAATCAGAAAGTTTCTTGGTTAAGTGGTCAGTCTCTGATTGTAACCCTGATTCATGATCACGTCAGAGAAATTGCTGAGAAGGCAGCTAAAGATAAACAATCACTAGTTGTTGATGGTAGAGATAGTGTCTGGACTTTCTTGGACTCAAAGCTTGCCGTAGCTAAGATTTATCTCTATGCTCAAGATCATGCCATTCGGTTTAGAGCTAAAGAACGATATAAGAAAAAGATGGCTCATGATTACCCGGATGTACCAATTGATCCGATTGATCTCAAAGATGTAGGTGAGAAAGCGATACAACGCACTCGAGAGGATATTCATAAATCCGATGGTAGATTGGCCAGTTTAGAAGAGGCATATCAATTACTTAGCGATGGTTTTTATGATGAGGTAATTGATACAACTGAAATGACAGCCCTCGAAACATTTTTTCACATCCTGCTTGTGCAGATAAAAATTATAGAGTCACTAACACCCGGTTTAAATCAAGACTTTTTGATTAACTGAGCTATTGCTTTAATGAGACTGAGTTTTTCTTGTTTTCTAGTTTGCATTTGCTTAAGGGTGACTTTGTCTTCAGCCAGCTCCTCATCCCCAATAACCACGACATAAGGAATTTTTTTCTGATCAGCCAATTTGAATTGTTTGCTCAGCTTATCGAGAGCAGGGTAGACCTCGGTGGCGATGCCGGCAGCGCGTAGTTTCTGAGCGGTTTCTAGACTTTTTTGCAGTGTGTCCAGGCTAAAAAGTGTCACCAAAACTTGAGTCTTGGCTTGGTCTGCTTTGGTTAGTAATCCTAATTGGTCAACGGCCTCGACGGTTCTGTCAAAGCCGATCCCAAAGCCCACCGCCGGGATATTCTGACCCGAAAGTTGATTGATTAAATTATCATAGCGGCCACCGCCACCAATTGAACCAACGCCGTATTCGGGAATTCTGCCCTCAAAAATCAGACCCGTATAGTAATCTAAACCTCGCGCCAGGTTTGGGTTAAATTTGAGTGTCGATTTGGGTACCCCCAGCGCCACAGCGGTATTAACGATTTCTTGTAATAGGTTGGACATTTCCGCCTTTTTTAAAGCGGTAAAAAGCTGGTCGGCTTGGTCAACGGAGAGGCCCTTGCTTTGTAACTCCTCTTGGAGCTCTGTCTCAGTTTGTTTGTCAGCTTTGTCAATTGTCTGGCAAAGAGAAAGGACAGAAAGATTAGCCGAAGCAAATGGCTCTAGCGTCCCGAAGAGGGTTTGTCGATCGTTGATTTCTATTCGCAAGTCTCTAACGCCCAGGGCTTCGTAAACCGCATAAAAAACCGCCAAAATTTCGGCGTCGGCCACCGGTGAGGTACTGCCAAAAATGTCGCAATCACTTTGAATAAACTCTCGGTAGCGTCCGCGTTGCGGTTTGTCGGCTCGAAAGACGTTCTGAATTTGGTAGCGGCGAAAATAAGGGGGGAGTTCATTCTGGTACTGGGCGAGCACTCTAGCGGTTGGCACCGTTTGGTCGTAGCGTAAAGCTACTTCGCGCTCACCTCGATCGGTGAATTGATAGACCAACTTGTCGGCTTCTTTGCCGTATTTCCCAAGCAAGAGCTCGGCATATTCTAGAGTAGGGGTTTCGAGCGGTGCATAACCGTAATTAGCAAACACCTGACGCATGGTTTGGGCCACCACGTCACGCTTGCGCTTTTCTTCAGGCAAGAAATCACGAAATCCTTTGAGTGTTTGTACGGTTGTCATAGATCCTTTCAAGTATTGATAGTGTACCATTTTTCTTCTCTGGAAAATAAAAAACTCCCAGGGTGGGAGTCGAGTTTTGATTTTTACGTCATTGATTGTTTTAGGCACCAAAATTCACTCCCACTATATGCAGAGAG
>PFDH01000060.1:0-15888 GCA_002772705.1 Candidatus Pacebacteria bacterium CG10_big_fil_rev_8_21_14_0_10_44_11
TTCTAACAAATATATCAAAGAACATCAACCTCAACATATTAACCGCTAGTTGATTTCATTAACTGTTAACCAAACAGCAAACATTGATACATCAATATTTATTTAATAAAAGCAGTATTAGCAGTCTATCTGAATAACTGCTAATTTAACAAATACATCTTTTCGCATCAAATACTATCTTTTTGCCTCAAACGTCAAGCGCTTTGCCAACTGAGCCGCACCATACATTGAAGGTCTGTCTGGCACCACCGGAGTCAGCGCCGAAAACTGAGCCTGCAACCGCGCAATTACCGGCAACCGCATGAATTCAAGTTGAATGATTGAACCGCTCAAAACCAAGTCGGTTGGTTTATGTTCTAGACCTAGTCGGTGAACAACGGCTTCAACCAACTTAATCATTTCTGTTTGCGCCCACTCCAAAATCTGACGTGCTGCTGAATCATTGGCTAGATAGGCCTCGCAACAAACCTTAGCCAGTTCAGCCACCTCAACCTTACTAAGTGGGGGGTGATAGATCTGCATTTTGATATTCTCAAGATTTTCAATTTCAAAATGCTGACAAACTAGTTGTTCTAACATTGTTTTCGGCCGGCGGCCATCAAAACTCTTGATTGCTTCTCGTAACACGTGACGACCAATGTCGTAACCTGAGCCCTGGTCGGTCAATAAATAATCCATGCCGCCTGACCTGGCTGAATCGCCCTGGTCATTTCTGCCAACACAAATAGAACCGGTGCCAGAAATCAAGACCACCGCGTTGGGCTTGTTGGAACCATTTTCTAAAGCAATGACACTGTCGTGAACCAGGTGAAAGTTTTCAATTTTGAAAGCGGTTTTGAGCATTTCGGCAAACGGCTGAAAAGCCATTTCGTACTCACTCTGAGTATCCATGCCAGCCAAACCCATCACTGCTGAAACAACTTGACTGTCGGGGGAAGCTTTTTCGAGCGCTTGGCGAACCGCCTCCTTTAGGCTAAATGAAGCAGCGCCGGTATTGGTAGAAGTCAGGTTGGTTGGACCGGAAAGACCGGTACCGACGGTTTCGCCAGTTTCACTCAGACACAAGACTTCTGTTTTTGTGCCACCGCCATCGATACCGAGATAAAGAGGAATCATCACTGACTATTCTGACATTAAATCCGTAAAATGAGAAGAGTTGATGCAGCTTATAACACCGCAACTATTGTCTATAGTTGATGCAGCGGCACTTGGTTTTTGTCCAGTTCAGCCAGGGCTTTTTTCTTTTGCAGATAAAGCAACACCGTTTCAATGAAAACAGCGTGACTCCAAACCAGTGGCGTAGCGGACAACGATTGACCAGTATATGGATTCAGCTGTTCAGCTAAAACTCCAGATTGATAGCGATATTTGTAAACCCACTGGAAAACATTTTCGGCATTTTCCAGATCAACTGCGCTGGCCGCTGGATGAGCCAATTTGCGTTGAGCCTCCCACAGGGTAGTGATGAACCAAGGATTAGATAAATCCGTTGATTTAAAATAGTTATCGCGCTCATACCGCAGGTACCCGCCAATAGCCGAAGGATTTTGCAGGCGAGCTTCTAGTTGATGCAGAGTTTTGGTGAACAGAGAATCATCTTGGCTGAACATGCCAAAGTACCAAAGACCAAAGAGCGTGGAAGCATCAATGGTTTCTTCTTGAGTGACAACACCGGCTTCTAGGTGAGCCGTTCTAATGAAAGACTGGAGTTTGGTGCTAAAGAGGTGGTCGGCCGCCGCCTTCTTGATCTCCTTGGCAACATTTTTAAACGTCCGCATGTGGTTTCTTTTGTCCAGAATTTCGGAAAAATTGGCGGCGGCCATCAGACCGCCATAGACCGCCGAGCAGGTATAGGTAGAAACCCCCATCTTTTCTTCCCATAAATCATAAGAGGGCAGGGGTAAACCAGTATCTTTGTCCCTAAAGTTAACCAAAAAGTTGGCAATTTTCTCGATCAGTGGTTTATAGAGGTATTCGATAAACTCCAAGTCCTTTGACGCCAAGTAATACTGGTGTAAAGCCACCAAGACACTGGCGCTCTCGTCCTCTTGAATTGGCAACTGTAAAATCTTGTCCTTCAGCCATTCTCTCTGCGAGGTAGTTGAATGCCAGGTGGAGCCCAAGCTTTGATCTGGCCGGAAGCGATGATGCAGATACCCGTCCTTGTGTAAGACATCTTTGCAGAACTCAAAAAATGGCTTGGTCACTTCGGGGAAACCGGCCTTGCAAAAAGTTGAAACAATAAAGGCCGCATCACGCGGCCACATGTAGCTGTAGTCATCTTTGCCAAACTCAATCATTTCGCTATCAGCCGAAGCAATGATGCTGCCGCGGTTGTCGGTGTGACAGCGCAGGATAAACAGTGAGGTATCGAACAGTTTTTTTAGCTCATCCGGCAACTCTTCGGTTGGAAATTGTTTGGTAGTTAGCCAAGCGTGCCAATATGATTCGGTTGAATGGAGCATTGCTTCGGGCGTTTTTTGCAATACCAAGTCGTTCAGCGCATAGGCTTCGTCCAACGTTTTTGCCACACTAATCCAGTAGTAAACTCTGGACTTTTCGTTTGGAGCGCAAGTGGTAGTTAACCTGATCACTGAGTCAACCGAGCCATGCTCAACCGCATTTTTAGACAACTCGCCATCCTCAGCATCTCTAAAAACCCCTTCTTTGCCCTCGTCGTGATACGCACCCAGCGAGTAGTCATCAATCGCCGTGTCCGAACTGGTTTTGCCATTCACAATGAAAACTCGACGACCTTTATAATGAACAATTACATTGTGGGTAGGATCATAAAAACCGGTATTACGTTTTTTTGACTCACTGATCCAAAAAATCTGATGGAAAAAGAGCCTGGCTGTGATTGGCTGATCAGAATGGTTATAAATATCAACTTGCCTGACAAAGACATTGGTTTCGTTATAGACAATGTCTTCCATCACTACACTGATTTTGAGCGCGTCATTTTTACACACCAAGTAACCAACCATGGTTTCTGGCTTGTAGCCAATCGAAATTTTCCAACTGCCGTCATCAAGCCAAGAAAAGCGGTTGTTAATCCAGACGCCGATTCTGTGTTTCTGACCCAAAACGTGATTTTCTAAACCAACGTAGGGAAAGTACATGTCGCGAACAAAACCAAATTTGTCTAAACAAACCAAAAAAGTGCCATTGCCAAGAGTGAGTGCGCGCGCCATAGAGATTTTCTAAGTGATGTCTAAAGTAATTCAGTATAACAAAGACTGTTTAGCAATCGCAAGACTCGTCAGCCTCTGTTCAGCCTCTATCAGCTTGACCAATTGTCATGTTTTACTGTAGAGTAGGAGCAATGGAAGAAAGTGTAGACACGCCAATCCTTACCAAACGTCGTCCAACTACGGTGGCAAAAATGTTGGTTGCGCTTGGTTTACTGGCTATCACCTTGACAACTGTTTTCTTGCTCCAAACAATTCAATCAGACAATCGCTCTAAGGCGGCAGAAGAGCGCTCACAATCGCAAATTACCGCCGCTGCCTGCCCTGCTGACAAACTTGAGTGTCTGAACGGTTCAACTGTAACTCGAGACCCAAACAACCGGTGCCTTTTTACCGCCTGTGCTACAGTTAAGTAATGTTTTTGAAAATGCCATTAGCTTGTTTTTGCAGTAATCTTTCTTGAATGTCTGCCAGGGCAATCGAGTAGCGTCGATACGCTTCATAGGGAGATTGGTAGGGGCTAAAGTAAGCGTGGACATCGCCATCGGCTGACCACTTGGTACACATATAGTAAAAATGATCGCTGGTTTGGAGTTTACGCCAGTCTTCAACTAACCGCTTGTCACCAACACCCAAAATCTGTGGTTCTAATTCATAAATGGTCCTCAGCGTGTCTTGCTGTAAAACATTGTCCCGCCAAGCAGTCACGTCACGATCAACGTCTGCCCAAGAGATTGGCTCGGGCACATCATACAAACGCCAGTCAGGAATATCACTTGGTTGCTTAAACTCGCTCAGCGCTCTAGCGATCTCTTCACTGGGAGTGACAAAACTGTTCGCAGGCCTGGCTAAAAATTGATGAACAAAGGCTGCCCAAAACTGAAAAATGCCGGTATCAGCCCACTGGTGTTCACCAAAGGTCTCAAAATCCATAAACAGGTTGACGAACTCAGTCTCTTGATACATCTCAACCCATTCTAAGTATCTTTCAGCAGAAAGCGGATGTTCTTTCCAGTTTTTATCACTAAAGCGGAAAGCAATGTCATCCGATAGCTCGGCATGTTTCAACAGCAGTGGTACTTTCTTCTTGGTGTAACTAAAGTAGACTTTAGTTTTTGGTCTGTCCCAAAGGTAACGGCCAACGGCTTCGGTCAAAATTCCAGTAAACGGCAACTGACTGACTTGCTCACCAATCTGATTTGAATAGATCAGCTCAGTGTTTCTAAAGACTTTAGGCGTAAAACCAAATAAATCCTCAAGCAATTCTGAATGACGTTTGACCTGGATCTTAAATTCACTTGGGGAGTAAAGCGAAGCCAAAGAGTGATAGTAGGTTTCACCCAACAATTCTGCTTTGCCTGTGGCAACAATTCTTTTCAGGATCTCTAGTATTTTTGGTTGATAGCGCTGGGCTTGCTCAATAAAGACGCCAGAAATAGAAAAAGCACACTTAAATCCAGGCTCAGTTTGTAACAACTGTCCCAGTAAATGCAGCATCGGCAGATACGATTTTTCCGCCACCTTAAGAAAAATCTTTCTGTTCTGATCATTTTCACCCTCTGGTGATTGAAAGTACCGGTCAGCTTGCGTACCCAAGCCAAAAACACTGATATTAGTCAGTCTGGGAGGTTGGTGCAAATGGAGATAAAAACAAACCTTAGGCATCAGCGCTACTTTTGACCAGTTTTAGCGTATACAGCTCTGATCTTTTGGGCAGTTGAAGCCCAAGTTAATGGTTTGAGGTCGGCCAACTGCTGATTAACCGTTGACTGATACTCATCCGGTTTTGTCAGTAGGCGGATAATTTCTGATTTCATTTTGTCGATGTCCCAAAAATCAGCCACCACGCTGTTGGGGAGTACCTCACTCACCCCTGAATTTGAAGAAACAATCACTGGTGTTTTACGTTGGGCGGCTTCGAGCGCCACCAAACCAAAAGGCTCTGAAACTGACGGCATCACAAACAAATCAGCCCGATCCAACAATATTTGTTGTTGAGTATCTCTAACAAAACCGCTAAACAAAACATTGGCTGATAAACCTTGACCAGCATTTTGCAACAAGAGTTGATGATACATATCACCACTGCCAGCGACAACAAAAAGCGCTTCCGGAATTTCGGCTAAAACTGCTCTGGCTAACTGTAAAAAGTAATCTGCCCCTTTTTGCATGGTCAATCTACCCATAAACACGATCACTGGCCGCTGAGAGGCAAAGTGGTGACGGCCTGCATCAGGTGCAACTAAAAGGGGATTAATCCCATTGTGCACAACATAGATTTTATTTGGATCAATGCGGTACTTGTGAACTAATAACTGTTTGGTGTAGTAGCTGACGGCAATCACTCGATCAGCAGCCATCATCCCTTGATATTCGGTGGACATAATGTAGTCACTGCCATACCCAGAGGGAATTCTGTCCATTTCGGTTGAATGGACATGGGCAATAAATGGTTTTTTTGTGGCGTCAGCCAAACTCATGGCAGCGGGGAAAGACATCCAATCGTGAGCATGAATAACATCATACTGCTGCTGTAATGCCTTTCCCTTTTGAGTGACCAGTTCAGCATACCGATCCACCTTTGACTCCAGCTCAGACTGGGGTAAGGCATTAAGGTGATGCCGATCAAATACGACCTCTTCGAGTGATTGTGGAGTTCTTTTGTCCGCAGTGTAGGCAAGGAAGGGAGGATGTGTACTAATAGTCCCCGCCGCGAACCATGCTGGATCAGCGCACTCCAGAATACTCATATGAGAAACTGAGCCAAATTGTTTGTGAGGAAGAGTAAAATAAATTTGTGTATTTTGTCCTGCTAGCGCTTCGGTCATCCCCTGGCAAGCCACACCCAAGCCCCCGCTGTTGTGGGGGGGATATTCCCAGCCAATCATGAACACTGAATTACCAACAACACTCATGGAAAAACTTCCACGCCCAACACAGGGTAGAACTATTAGTACACACTTTCAGTGTACCTATGCCGCTTGGCAATTTGCAAGCCTGAGTTGCAAACTAGGCTCTCATTGTATGTCATGGTTTGATTGATTACACTAGTAGAGATGTCTACCGATACCCCTGCCGAGCTTGCACAAAAAGCCCTTTCAATTAGACGATCAATTATTGCTATGTTGGCGCATGCGCAAAGCGGCCACACTGCCGGAGCACTGGGTATGGCCGATGTCTTTGCCGTTTTGTACTTTGCGGTAGCCAACTTAGATCCCCGTCACCCAGACAAAGAAGATCGGGATAGAATTTTGCTTTCGAATGGTCACATTTGTCCAGTTTTGTACGCAACCTTGGCTGAAGCCGGTTTTTTTGAAAAAAAAGACCTCTATACCTTGCGCCAACTTGACTCGCGGTTACAAGGTCACCCTCATGTAGGCTCGCTGCCCGGAGTGGAAAATACCAGTGGACCGCTGGGCCTTGGACTCTCCCAAGCCTGCGGGTTAGCTTTGGCGTTTCAACGTGACAACAAAACAAATCGGGTGTTTTGTTTGATGAGTGACGCTGAACTGCAAGAAGGGCAGGTTTGGGAAGCCCTGATGTTTGCCGGCAAGTACCAGCTAAAACAGCTGACCGCGGTGATTGACCGTAATGATATCCAAATTAGTGGTTCTACCAATGAAGTCATGTCGCTTGAGCCGTTAAAACAAAAATTAGAAAGTTTTAATTGGCAAGTGCTAGAAGTTGAAGGCCATGATTTTGGGCAACTAATTCACGCTTTCCATGCGGCCAGCCAAACTGAGTACCCAACTGCCTTGATTTGTCACACCGTTCCAGGTAAAGGGGTTGATTTTATGGAAAATAAGTTTGAGTGGCACGGCAAAGCGCCAACCAAAGAACAAGCAGAGCAAGCGTTAGCGCAATTAGAACAGGAACCAGATGACTGAAAAAATAAAAACCACCCGCGATGGTTTTGGACGGGGTTTAGTTGAAGCGGCTCAAAAAAATCAGTTGATTGTGGGGTTAAATGCAGACTTAACCGACTCAACCAGAATGAGTGCTTTTGCCCAACAGTTTCCCGACCGCTTTGTCCAAGTTGGAGTAGCCGAGCAAAACTTGGCTGGAGTAGCAGCCGGTTTTGCTTTAGCCGGAAAAATTCCTTTTGCCGCTAGCTACGCTTGTTTCCAACCCGCCAACTGCTGGGGAGTGATTAGAACCAGTATTGCTTATTCAAATTTAAATGTAAAATTGGTTGGTGGCCACGCTGGCCTGGCAACCGGTGAAGACGGCGCTACTCATCAGTCGTTAGAAGACATTGCCCTAATGAGAGTCTTGCCCAATATGACGGTGATTGTGCCAGCCGATGGCGAAGAAGCCCGCAAAGCTACTTTAGCAGCAGCTACCCATCAAGGTCCGGTTTACCTACGAACCAGCAAATTAGAAACTGGCGTCCTGACCACACCCGAGACACCTTTTGATATCGGTAGGGCAGTGCTGTTGAGGCCGGGACATACCCTGACTCTGGTAGCTTGTGGAGTGATGGTTGCGCGAGCATTACAAGCTTCGGCCAGGTTAGAAGAACTGGGAATGAGCGCTGCAGTCCTCAACATGCACACCATTAAGCCGTTAGATATCAGGGCATTAGCAATGGCGCTGGAGCGTTCGCCCTATCTCATCACCCTAGAGGATCATCAAGCCGCCGGTGGTCTTGGCTCAGCGGTGGCGGAGTATCTTAGTCAACAAAGAAAAGAATTTAGACTGAAAATTATGGCAGTAAAAGACACCTTTGGCCAGTCAGGCCAAGGTAATCAGTTGCTGGATTACTATGGACTAGGGGTTGAACAAATTATTCACACCAGTCAAAGAGTATGTGCCTTTAACAATTGCAGAAGTGACTCGCTAAATATGTTAGGATTGAAATAGAAACCTGCCTATGAAGTACGATTCCAATAAAGTGGCCATTGTTGGTTGCGGCAAAGTGGGGATGACGGCCGCCTATTCTTTACTGCACTCGGGTGTTGTTAACGATTTGGTGTTGTTGGGCAGACACAAAGCAACCTTGATTGGCGAACAACTAGATCTGGAACACGGCATCAGTTTTTTGCCCTACGCCAGAGTAATGGCCACTGACCGCTATGAAGATTTGGCGGGTTCTGACGTGGTTATCATTTGCGCCGGCGCTGCACAGAAGCCGGGAGATACTCGGTTGGATTTGGCTGGCAAAAACATTGCCATCATAGAACAGATCATTCCAGAGGTGGTTAAGAATGCTCCCGATGCTATTATCATGTTGGTCTCCAACCCAGTTGACGTTTTAACCTACAAAGCCTATCTATTGGCCAATTTGCCCAAAGGCCGCATCTTTGGTTCTGGCACCACCTTGGACACCGCTCGATTTCGCTTTCATTTGGCTCAAGATTTGCACGTCAATCCCAGAAGTGTTCACGCCTATATTTTGGGCGAACACGGCGACAGTTCATTCCCAGCTGTTGCCAGTGCTTCTGTTGGTGGACAACCTTTGGCTTCAATGCCAGGTTTTTCCGAAGACAGAATGATGGATGCCTATCAAACCGCCCGAGATGCTGCCTACAAAATTATTGCCTCAAAAGGTGCCACTTTTTATGGCATCGGTAGTGTGATTTCGCACATCGTCAAACAAATTTTAACGGACAGCAAAAGTGTGCTCCCACTATCAGTGCCACTGCACAATTATCAAGGTATCAGCGGCGTGGCGCTGAGCGTGCCCTGCGTGATTGGTAGAAATGGGGTTGAGGCCTCGTTAGAGATAAAACTTGATTGGGAAGAAAAGAAAAAACTAGAAAAAAGCGCCAAAATTCTTAAAGAGTATTTGCAGTAATTTATTTTTGGCAGTGAGGGCAGTAAAACGTACTCCGACCGGCTTGTTTAATTCTGATGATTGGCGTACTACAAACCAGGCAGGGCTGGCTTTCTTTTTGATAGACCCGAACTACCGATTGATAATCACCTGACAAACCATCAACCGTTCTATACGTCTTGATAGTGGCGCCACCTAACTCGATACCTTTTTCGATCACGGCTCTTGCTGCTAGATAGACTGCCTTGACTTGCTTGCTACTGAGTGACTTGGCTGGACGCAAGGGGCTGATTTTTGCCAGGTGAAGGGCGTCATTGGCATAAATATTACCAATGCCTGAAACAATTGAAGTATCCATCAGCGCCACTTTAATTGGTTGAGATTTATTGGCTAATTTTTGTTGGAACGTTTTCAACGTAAAGCCAGGTGTGTTCACATCTGGCGCATAACGGCCATATTCTTTTTCTACCCCAGCCTGATCAACAACTTTCATCCAACCAAAGACCCGCAAATCATTAAAAAACAAAGTTCCTGGCTCTTCAAAATCAATCACCACCCGGGTGTGTTTGCTGGGCAGACTATTGACCCAATCATCGGTGGGGTGACCTCCACCAACTCGGGTGCCAGCATCAACAAAGATTAACTGTCCAGTCATTTTTAGGTGAACAAGCAAATGCAAATCATTCGAAAAAGTGAAGTTTAAAATCTTGGCTCGGCGGGAAATATCTATAATGGTACTACCCACTAGTAGATCAGGATTTCCTTGAAAGGATTTTTCCCTCAAGACCTGAATAGTTTTCAGCCGTTTGTCTTTGACAACCTCTCTTAAGCGGCGAGCGATAGTTTCAACCTCTGGTAGTTCTGGCATTGTGGCCACATTCTAAAAGAGATTGGTCAGTCTGACCAGCCGCGATTGTTGACTCGATAGAACCCTGGTATAATTGACTTCCGTTTATAGGTGAGGGTCCGTAGCTCAGTCGGTTAGAGCGACAGCCTTTTAAGCTGTGCGTCCTGGGTTCGAGTCCCAGCGGACTCACCCTTGCAATTTTTGCATTTTTTTCTCATACTAGTCATATATTCTTCAAGTAAGTTATAATTTTATCTGTCATGCTTAATACTCAAAAATTACTATTTATCTTACCCGACTTAGCATACGTGACAGAATTGCTGCCGGACAAAAAACCCCACACCTTCTCAATTCAATCCTGCAAGCAAATCAATGGTGAGTTTTTGAATGAAACTGAGTTTATTCCCCAGAATGTCGTAAAGCTAATTGACAAGCTTGAACCAGGCGAAGAGTACTTCTTAATTCTGCCTGACTATTTATTCACCAACACCATTATTAGTGTTGATGAAACGTCTGACACCAAGATTAAAGAAAAGTTGACCACCGAGGTTCTCCCAAAACTCAATCTGACCGAAGACACACATTTAATCGAAACCGTTAGCCTCAGCGAGCTAAAGGGCACCAGCCGGGTGCAGCTGTCTGCCATCGAAAAATCTATACTAACCATTATTAAAGTAACGGCAGCAGACAAGGGCATCAAAATTGCCGGTATTGCGCCGCTCAGCTGGACGGTCAAGTCGCTGATTTCTCTCGAGCCTTCAATTAGTGTGTTGCAAATGGGTGAAAAACTCTACACCGCTCAACATTATATTGGTGTGGATCAAACCACCACCGCCGAAGTTAGTAACCCAGAAAACGTGGTAGAAACGATTAAAACCCTTAAAGGCGCCGAGCCCAGCATTCAAACCGTTTACCTGGCCAGCAATGCTGTGGTTGAAGAAAAAATCAAAGACGAACTGCACAAAACGTTGCCAATTCAGCAAATGGCAACCAAAGCCAACTCAGAAAAAATTCCTTCCTATGTTTCACAAATCATCATCGCCGCCATGAGAACTTTGACGATCCCAGATTATACGGTGCCAACTTTTAAGCTGGCAAAACCAACTCAAGACGAAAAAGACCAATTTGCAACCGTGTTGAGCAGCAAGGACGCGAAGGAGACCGAGAACGAAGCTAAAGAAACTAAGGATCTACCAAAGCCATCCGTCGTGCCCGCCGCCGCCACCGATACAGCAGACCAAGCTGCAACAATGGCCATTGATTTAGAAAATGTCAAAGAAGAACCAGAAAAGCCAGCCGATCTACCAGAAATTGAAGATACAGAAAAGGATACGATGCCTGCAAAAAAGACAGACAAAACTCCGGCTGAAGTAGTTCCCGCCCTTGACGCTACCGGAGCAGCGGTCGCCATTGGTTTGGCCGATGCTGCTAACCAAGTCACATTTGGAGAAACCAGTTTAGCCGCAACAACTGACTCTCAAACAAATGAACTAGACTCTGATTCCTCTGATAAGCCTGAGGAGAAAGACCAGATGAAAAAAGAAATGGATCAAGAGAAGACGACTAAAGTAACCACCGATAAAAATGATGTTTCACTTGCAACAGACACTGCCGACGCACCAGAAACCGCTACCTCCAAGTCCACAATTAATCCAACAACAGAGATGGCTCCAGTGGTGGTGGGCACTGCTTCGGCTGACTCGCTAATGAGTACCGGTTTGCTTGAACCAACAACCAATGAAACAAGCGGCGAGTCAACCCAAGAAGATATTGATCTGAAGCAGTTTACTCAAACAAGCGAAAGTGGTGTAGAATCAGCTCAAACAGCCAAACCTGTGATCAAGAACAAGTCAGGAGCTAATCAGATGCTAAAAATGATTCTCATTACAACTGGCGTTTTTATTGTCACTGTCGCCATTGGTGTCGGTGTCGGTATGGCCATCCTTAAGTACTCTGGTCAACAAAATGCCCCGCAAACTCCTCCGGTTGAGGTTGAAGAAGTGACACCATCCCCAGAGCCCACCCCAACACCCACCCCAGAAGCCAGTTCTTCGGCCACCCTGGACAAGTCAAAACTCAAACTGTTAATCGTGAACGCCACTGCTAAAGCTGGTTACGCCGGACAGATCAAAACAAAGTTGGCAACTGACAAATTTACCAATGTCACCACTGGTAACGCCAAAGGTGACTACTCAGCCGGTAACTTTATCTATCTAAAAGAAACTAATCCAGCTTTAGTCAGTGCAATCGAAAAAGCGACAGCCCTGGACATTACGGCAACAGCCTCTGCCCAGGCAGAGGACACGCAAGGCAGTTACGACGCTGTATTAGTATTGGCAAAATAACATCTTGAGTACCTAAAGTTCTTTTTCAAACAGGAATATTTGTCTCTTGAATGAGGAAGGAAGATGGGTATAATTTGTTTTGTCTGGATTTGTATATATTAGATGTGTATTGATAGTTATATAATTGAACCACACACTAGTACAAAACCCTATGTCTACAACTGGTATTCACATTTCGCTCTCGGCTGAACCGATCGCCCATCTAGGCGACTTTGCCATCACCAATTCCATGTTTACCAGTCTTGTCGTCAGTCTACTCTTGGTTGCCTTTGCTCTTGTTGTCAACAGAAGTCTAAAAAAGACTGAGCATCCATCAGGATTACAAAACTTTGCCGAGTGGTTAGTTGAATCACTCTTCAATCTAGTTTATGGTGTGACTGGTGATTTAAAAAAGGCTCGGCTTTTTTTCCCAATTATTGCCACTTTTTTTATCTTCATTCTGCTCAATAACTGGTTGGGGCTAGTTCCTGGTGTCGGTACGATCATGACTCCGCTGAGTGAAACCGTTGAGAAAGCAACTCAACTAGAATCTGGAGCCGCCTCACCAGAAAAGCCAGCATCAATTACTCAAATTGAAGAAGCAAAGCTGTTAGAAACAGACATTAAGGCAGAAGAAACAGTGCTGGCTAAAATTAAAACGGGTCAACCCCAAGAACTGGTACCACTTTTTCGAGCCGGAACAGCCGATCTAAACACCACATTGGCGCTTGGTATCATATCTGTGATCTCGATTCAACTCTACGGTTATCATTTTTCAAAACTTGGGTACTTCACCAAGTTTTTTAATTTTTCCAGCCCAATGATGTTTTACGTTGGCCTGCTGGAGCTGATTTCTGAAGTTTCTAAGGTGATCTCGTTTGCTTTCCGGTTATTTGGCAACATTTTTGCTGGAGAGGTTTTACTGGTGGTGATTAGCTCACTGACAGGTTTAATTGGCCCCCTGCCATTTTATGGTCTAGAAATTTTTGTCGGCTTTATTCAAGCCCTGGTTTTTGCAATGCTCTCATTAGTCTTGATGAACATGGCCAGCCTTGGTCATGAAGAGCATTAAATTGTAGTACCTATGCGTTGAAAAAACGCCAGAAAAGTAATAAAAGGAGAGGAAATATATGTCAGATGCATTCGCAGTTGCCTTTGTGATGGGAATCGGGAGTATCGGTCCAGGTCTTGGAATTGGCTTGCTAGTTTCAAAAGGTCTTGAAGCCATTGGTCGTAACCCAGAAGCCGCCAGCAAAATTCAGACTAACATGATTCTCGGAATTGCCTTTGCAGAAGCGATTGCCATTTACTGTTTAGTGGTGGCTCTCATTCTGAAGTTCGTATAAAGATAACTACAAAACTAAGGAAAGAGACAGAATGAATATCTCATTACCACAGATACTGTTTCAGATCGTCAACTTTTCAATTGTCTTAGGGGCACTTTGGTACCTGCTCTACAAGCCGGTCTTAAAAGTCTTTTCTGAACGAGCCAAACGGATTGAGGAAGGCCAGAAAGCCGCTCAAAAAGCGATTGAGCAACAAGAAAAGATTGATGAAATGAAGACCAAAACAACTCAGGATCTGAAAAAAGAATCGGCTAAATTGATGCAAACGGCTACTAAAGAAGCAGAAAATCAAAAAAACACTATTCTTGAAGAGGCTAAAAAGCAGGCAATCGTCGAAGTTGATCGAATAAAACAGCAATGGCAAGAAGAGCAAACTCAGCGAGTTCAACAAATTAACCAAAAGCTGGTCGAGGTAGTAATCGCTGCGAGTGAAAAAGTGATTGGTCAACAGCTGGACAAAAAAGCTCACTCCAAGTTGATCGACGCCGAACTCAATCAAGTACTACAGTCAATCTAAGATGAAAAAAGTTGAAGTTACCATCATTACCGCCAATAAACTGACAGCCAGTCAGAAAAAAGTTGTTCAACAAGCGCTGGCCTCAAAAATTAGCCTTGTTGAGATCAAAGAAGAGATAGACCCTGAGGTAGTAGGCGGGATAAAAATAAAGCTTGGTACTCAAATTTTTGACGCTACGGTGGCTGGCAAACTAGAAAAACTTAAAAGTCTGCTACCAGAAATCCAGGTTACAACCGCTATCGAGCTTTCGGCCAATCAGCGAGTAAAAATTAGAAGTGCTTTAGAAAAAAAATACGGTTCGGTTGCCATCAGTGAGGTGATTGACCAAAAAATCATTGGCGGCGTCAAAATTGTGGCTGACTCTAAAGAATACGACGCCACAATCAAAGGAAAACTTGCGCGGCTCAAACAACAATTATTGCAAACAATCTAAAGGTGCGCCAAGCACAACAGAAATAATGTTATGAAAAATGTTAACCAAGATTCAATCCAATCCGTCCTCTCAGAGTTAATTACCAACGCTAACCTGACAACTGCCCCAGAATCTGTTGGCACGGTTGTTTCTTTTGGTGACGGGGTGATGCAAGTCAAAGGCTTGACAGACGTTCAGGCCGGAGAGTTGGTTGATCTTGGAAAAAATGAAATGGGTTTGGCTTTAAACTTGTCTAAAGAAACGACTGGTGTGGTTGCACTTGGCAGAGCTACTCATCTTAAAGCAGGCTCATTGGTAAAACGAACCGGTCAAATTTTATCCATTGGTGTTGCCGACACTATTTTGGGTCGAGTGGTGGACACCCTCGGACGCTCTCTAGACGGCAAAGCCGAAATCAAAGCCAAAAAAACGATGCGCTTAGAAAAAATTGCTCCAGGTGTAATGACCCGACAATCAGTCACTCAAACCATGGCGACCGGCATTAAAGCCATTGATGCGATGATTCCAATCGGACGCGGTCAGCGTGAATTGATCATTGGTGATCGGGGAACCGGTAAAACTGCCATCACTCTGGGCACAATATTGAATCAAGCTGATCAAGACATGATTTGTGTTTATGTCTGTATCGGGCAAAAACGGGCAGCTTTGGCTCAAACCATTCAAACTTTGACTGAACGTGGTGCCATGGAGTACACCACAATTGTGGCTGCCACCGCTTCAACTTCTGCCGCCGAACGGTTTTTAGCTCCGTATGCTGGCCAGGCTGTGGCAGAGTACTTCATGGAGCAAGGCAAGGATGTTTTAATCATTTTTGATGACTTAACCAAGCACGCTCAGGCTTACCGTGAAATTTCGTTGCTTTTGCGCCGTCCGTCAGGCCGTGAGGCCTACCCAGGTGACGTTTTCTATCTTCACTCCAGATTACTTGAGCGCGCGGCCAGACTGAACAAAGAGCACGGTGGTGGTTCAATTACCGCCTTGCCAATCATCGAAACCCAAGCTAACGACGTTTCTGCCTACATTCCAACCAACGTGATTTCAATTACCGATGGCCAGATTTACCTAGAAACTGATCTTTTCAACTCCGGGATGAAACCGGCCATTAATGTTGGTTTATCCGTTTCCCGGGTCGGCTCTGCCGCACAAATCAAAGCCACCAAACAAGTAGCTGGCACCATGAAACTGGATTTAGCTCAATACCGCGAACTCGAAGCCTTTGCCCAGTTTAGCTCAGACCTGGACGATAGAACCAAAGCTCAACTTAATCGCGGCACCAAAGTCTATAACGTCCTGAAACAAGGTTGGGACCAGCCGCTCAAGATGGAAGAGCAGGTCGTGGTCATTTTTGCTGCTGTTAATGGCTACCTCGATACCGTTCAAACTGAAAAAATCCCGGAATGGGAAGCGCTGTACCTAAAGTATGTCCGCCAAATAGAGCGAAAGCTGTTAGCAGC